>JASHXM010000096.1 GCA_030043545.1 Thermoplasmata archaeon
GCCCGCGCGAGCATCGCCGAGGGGCTCGGGCTCGCGACCCGGATCGCCCCGTCCGAGGCGCTGCCGGCCGGGTTCGACCGGCCGCGCGGGGTGTTCGTCACCGTCCGCCGGTTCCCCGGCGGCGCCCTCCGCGGCTGCATCGGCTACCCGGTCGCCCACTTCCCGCTCGGGGAGGCGATCACCCGGGCCGCGCAGGGCGCCGCGGTCGACGACCCGCGGTTCGCGCCGCTCGTCGCCGACGACCTCGGCGCGGTGACGGTCGAGGTGTCGGTGCTCACCCCGCCGGAGCCGATCCGCGCGCCGACCCCCGAGGCGGTCGTCGCCGCCGTCCGCGTCGGCCTCGACGGGCTGATCGTGGAGGGCCGGGGACGGAGCGGACTGCTGCTCCCCCAGGTCGCGCCGGAGCAGGGGTGGGACGCGACGGAGTTCCTGGACGGCGTCTGCGAGAAGGCGGAGCTGCCGCGCGGCGCCTGGCGGTCGACCGGCGTCCGGCTCTACCGGTTCCAG
This sequence comes from Thermoplasmata archaeon, assembly GCA_030043545.1. Taxonomy (GTDB): domain Archaea; phylum Thermoplasmatota; class Thermoplasmata; order Lutacidiplasmatales; family UBA184; genus Lutacidiplasma. The sequence continues at coordinate 508 of JASHXM010000096.1, forward strand.
GCGGAGGTGTTCGAGGAGCAGGCCCCGATGGGGCCGATCGTCGCCGCGCCGTCCGCGGTCACGCCGGGTGCCGGACGAGCCGGGCGGAGAAGCTGACCCCGTCGATCTCCCACGCCCGGATCGTTGGGTCGTCGGACGGCGGGCTCCCGCCCAGCTCGAGCGGGTCGGCGACGAGCTCGCGGGCGAGGCGGGCCCGGTGGCGATCGAGGGTCGACCGCAACGGGTCGGCGGCGAACAGCTCGACGCGGACCCGCTCGTCGTAGGCGAGCCCCAGCTCCTTGCGGGTCTGCTGCAGCCGGCGCCCGACCTCGCGGACCCACCCCTCCTCGAGCAGCTCGGGGGTCGGGCGGCGGGCGAGCGCGAGTCGCGGCGCCCCGTCGTCGATTCGGAGCACCCAGTCCGCCTCCGGGTAGTCGGACGCTCCGGCTGCGGGCGCGCGGACGACCGACCGCACGTTGACCTCCTCGGCGAGGAGACGGAGCCCTTCCTCCCCGAGCGGTTCGGCGACCCGGGCCGCGTCGGCGAGCAGCACGAGCTCCGGCAACGGGATCCGCGCCCGGACGCCGGCGCGCTGCCGAAGCTCGCGCGCCTGCTCGACGACCGCGCGGAGCTCGTCCATCGCCCGTTCGACCCCCTCGTCCCGGTCGGCGAGCGCCTCGGGCCACGGCGTGGCGTGGACCGATCCGGCCGCCTCGGCGTACCCGCGCTCCCCGACCTCCTGGTGGATCCACTCCGCGAGGAACGGCGCGAGCGGGGCCGCGAGGCGGGCGATCCCGAGCAGGGCGTACGACAGCGTCGCGTGGGCCGCCCGCCGGTCGTCCGGGGACGTCTCCCCCCAGAACCGCGGACGCGACCGCCGAAGGTACCACGTGGAGAGGTCGTCGACGAACTCCCGGACGCTCGCGGCGGCCGGCCGGGGGTCGAACCCCTCGAGGGCGTCGGTGACCGCGGCCCGGGTCGCCTCGAGCCGCGACAGGAGCCACCGGTCGAGCGCGGTGCCGGCGGCGGGCCGGACGGTCGCCGGCGGGAGTCGATCCGGACGCGCGTTCTCGAGGTGGAAGTTCGTGACGTGGCGCAGCGTGCCGAGGGTGCGGCTCGCCGCCCGCTGGATCGCCGCCTCCTGCATCCGGAGGTCCTCGGTGAAGTCGGCGGTGAGGAACGCCCATCGGGCGGCGTCGCCGCCCAGACGGGCGAGCAGCCCCATCGGCTCGAGCGCGTTCCCTTTCGACTTCGACATCTTCCGGCCAGTGTCGTCGAGGACGAGGCCGGTCGTCAGGTTCGTGCGGTACGGGGGTCGGTCGAACAGCGCCACGGCGAGCACGAGGAGCGTGTAGAACCAACCGCGCGTCTGGTCGATCCCCTCGCAGACGTAGTCGAGCGGTTCGGCCGGGTCGAACGGCCCGGGCTCGAACGGGTAGTGGAACTGCGCGAACGGGGCGGAGCCCGAGTCGTACCACGCGTCGATCGTGTACGGTTCGCGTCGCGCCTCCGCGCCGCAGACGGCGCAGCGCAGGCGCAGCCGGTCGACCGTCTCCCGGTGGGGGTCGAACGGGTCCGGGAGCGGGGCACCGGACCGCTCGGCGAGCTCCCGGAAACTTCCGACGCACGTCGCGTGGCCCGCGGGGCACAACCAGATCGGGAGCGGCGTCCCCCAGTACCGGTTGCGCGACAGCGCCCAATCCTTCGCCTCGGTGAGGAAGTTGCCGAACCGTCCGTCCCTTAGGTGCGCCGGGATCCACCGGACCGACGCGTTCGCCGCCACGAGCTTCGGCGTGAACCGGGACGTCCGCACGAACCAGGAGTCGATCGCCCGATAGAGGAGCGGCGAGTCGCACCGCCAGCAGAACGGGTAGGTGTGCCGCAGCGACTCCGACCGGACGAGGAGCCCGCGGGCGGCCAGCTCCTTGACGAGGATCGGGTCGGCCGCCTTGAAATGCTTCCCGCCGACGAGCGGGACGCCGGCGGAGAACGCCCCTCGGCTATCGAGCGGATCGAAGACGCCGACGCCTTCCCGGGCCCCGATCCGCTGGTCGTCCGGCCCGAAGCTGGGGGCGATGTGGACGAACCCGGTCCCGTCGCCCGTCGTCACGAAGTCGTCGAGGACGACCCGGTACCGGCCCGGTCCCGGGCCCGGCGTGTCGAACGGCGGGCGGTACGTCCGCCCCGCGAGCGCTTCGCCCGGCAGGCGGGCCACGACCGTCACGTCGGGCGGGAAATACCGCGGGACGGCGGCGGACGCGAGGACGACCTCGCTGCCGTCGTCCGTGCGGACGACCGAGTATTCGACGTCCGCCCGGGCGGCGACGAGGAGGTTCGCGGGGAGCGTCCACGGCGTCGTCGTCCAGACGAGGAGCGACCGCGGCGGGTCGTCGCCGCCGTCGAGCCGGAGCCGGATCGTGACGGACGGGTCGGTCGTCTCGTGGTACCCCTGCGCGACCTCGTGCGACGAGAGGGGCGTCTCGCACCGCGGGCAGTACGGCAGGACGTAGTGGCCCTTCTCGAGGAGGCCCCGGTCGAACAGCGTCTTCAGCGACCACCAGACGCTCTCGATGTACGACGGGTCCATCGTCCGATACGCGCGGTCGTAGTCGAGCCAGTAGCCGAGCTGCCGGCTCATCTCGCGCCAGACGTCGGCGACCTCGAGCGTCCCGCGCCGGCACTCGTCGCAGAACCGGGCGACGCCGAACGCCTCGATCTCCTTCTTCGACTTGAGGCCGTGGCGTTTCTCGATCTCGAGCTCGACCGGCAGCCCGTGGCAGTCCCAACCCGCCATCGGGCTCACGATCCGGTAGCCGCGCATCCGGCGGAACCGGAGCTGGACGTCCTTGAGCGTCCGGCTCTCGAGATGGCCCAGGTGCGGAGCCCCGTTCGCCGTGGGCGGACCCTCGGTGAACCGGAACACCGGTCCGTCGGGCCGACCGGCGACGACGCGGTCCGGCACTCCGGTCGACTCCCAGTAGCGGAGCACGCGGGCCTGGGCGTCGAGCGCGTGGGCGGCGTCGGGGTCGGCGGACACGGGGCGTCGCGACGGGGACCGAGAGATAAAACGCCGAGGTCCGACCGCTCAGCGCCAGAGGCCGTGGGGCGGCGGCGAGCGCGACTCGGGCCCGACGTGGCTGGTCGGGTGCCGCTCCACGACCGTCCCTTCGAGGGTCCCGACGCGCGCCTCGGCTCCCAGGACGACCTCCTTCGCGCGGAGGATCGTCACCTCCGCGGCGGCGACCTCGACGCGCTCCCCCTCGATCCGGTCGACCGTCACCTCGGCCCGACGTCCGAGCACCTTCTGCACCAGGTTGGTCGCGGGTCCCGCGATGCGGACGACGCGCCCCTCCGCCGCCGAGAGCCTCGAACCGGAGGCGAGCCGGAGGTCCGCCGCCCCGGCCCGCACGACCCCGGAGATCTCCGCCACGCCGGCCACGCGGAGGACCGGGGCCGCGAGCTCCGGCACGCGGACCGGACCGTCGATGGAGAGTCGGCGCTCCGCCGACACCGGCCCGCGAGCGGTCAGCGCGCCGAGCAGGTCGAGCTCGCCGGCCCGCACGGACGCCCCGGCCCGGAGCTCCCCGACGACGCGGCCGACGCCGGTGATCTCGACCGCTCCGCGGACCTCGAGCCGGCCGCGGGCGAACAGCGAACCGGCGCGCAACGGCCCCCCGATCGCGGTCGGCCCTCGAAGCTCGGCCTCCCCGACCTCGACCGCCCCTTGGACCTTCGTCGCGCCGGCGGTCCGCCACCGGGCGACGCGGACCGAGTCGTGGAACGAGGCGCCGCGCTCGGTGAGCGACGGTCCGCGCGACGACGCCGGGTTCGAGGGAGCGGACGTGGCCATGGACCCTCAACTCACCGGGGCGATCCGGAGTCGCCGATGCTCGACCATGATGCATCGGTCCTCGAGCACCGTCGCCCCCGACGCCCGGGCCTTCGCCGCCGCCTCCGGATGGCGCACGGTGAGCTGCATCCAGATCGTGGGGACCCGGCGGCCGATCGCCTCGTCGACGATCGGCGGGACCTGGTCGCTACGGCGGAAGACGTCGACCAGGTCGACCCGGATCTCCGGCGGGATCGCCGAGACGCTCGGGTACGATCGCTCCCCGAGCACCTCCGGGACCGCCGGGTTCACGGGGACGACCCGGTACCCGACCGTCTTCAGGTACCGGGCGACCTCGTTCGAGTCCCGCTCCGGTTTCTCCGACAGCCCGACGACCGCGATCGTCCGGGCGGTGGAGAGGATCCGCCGGAGCTCGTCGTCGCTCGGTCCCATCGTCCGGGACGGGACCCGGGGGCGTTCTTGATGCTGACGGACGCGCCGCCCGTACCGGTCCCGGCGGCCGATCAGCCGGTGGGGGCGCCCCCGCCGGCGGCGGGCGTCGCGGGCGGCGGGGTTCGGAGGTAGGCGATGAGCGCGACGAGCCCGCCCAGGAGGATCACGCCGTAGTGGAGGGCCAGCGACACCGGTAGCGAGACGAGCGAGAGGTACGACGTCGCGTCGAACTGCCCGTGGAGCAGCGCGGGGACGAGGAGGTTGCCGCGCGAGTATCGGTACGTCGCGGCGAACGCGAATCCCGCGAGGAAGAGGGTCGGGAAGATCAGCGGCGAGACGACTCCGTAGGTGGTGCCGTAGTAGAGGTGTACTCCGGCGAACAGCGCGCTCGTCCACGCGGCCGGCCCGACCCAGCCACGGCCGGCGCCGACCCAGTAGCCGAAGATCCACCCGCGGAAGATCGTCTCCTCGACCGCCCCGACGGCGAACGACAGCCCGACGTAGAACCACGGGTCGGAGGCGGCGGCCGTGAGCTCGGGGTTCGGGGTGTTGAGGAGGCCGAGCGCCGACGGGTCGACGGCCTCGTAGACGAGGTACAGGGCCAGGAAGACGAACAGGGCGAGGAGCGAGAGCGCGCCGTACCATCGGAGCCCCTCCCACGTCGCGGTGCCCGAGTTCGCCCGCCAGCGAGCGAGCGGCCGCGCCCCGACGAGGACGGCGAAGGCGACGATCGGGATCCCGTAGACGACCGCGAAATCGCCCGGGAGATTGTAGTAGACCGCGCGCGCCGGCGCCCACGCTTCGGGCACGAAGTACTGGCTGAGCACGGCGAAGACGGTGATCGCGACCGCGGTTACGTACCCGAGCGGGGAGCGCGGGGGGACCCCGGCGGGGACCGCCATCGGCTCGGCCATCCTCCTCCCCGAGCCCGGGACGGTTATGCGCCCTTCGACGGCCGCCGACGCGGCTCGGCGCTAACGGGAGGTCCGACGCGCGGCGGGACGGCCGGTCGGCGACGGAGCGCCGGCCGGCCGGTCGTCGGGCAGCGTCCGCTCGGCGGCGGCCAGGCAGGCGAACAGGTCGTCGAGGGTCGCCCGGGCGCTGGCGGCGGAGCGGGCGTCG
>JASHXM010000097.1 GCA_030043545.1 Thermoplasmata archaeon
ATCGGGTCGCGCTCCCCGATATCGATCGTCGTGTTCGCGCCGAGCGACAGAAGCCGCGCCCGGGAGGCAGCGCGGGCGACCGCGATCACCTGCATCCTCTGCGCGGCGGCGTACGGCACGAGCACCGATCCGATCCCGCCCGAGGCGCCGATGATCGCGACGGCCCCGCCGGTCGGCAGCGCGGCGACGTCGAACGCGTCGAGCGCCGCCATTCCCGCGGTCGGTAGTGCGGCCGCCGTCGTCCCCGGCAGCTCCGGCGGGATCGGTACGATCGCGTTCCGTTCGGGCACCGTCGCGAACGGAGCGTACGTGCCGCTCCCGATCGGGTCGTGGAGGAACTGGCCAAAGACCCGGTCCCCGACGGAGTACCGCGTGACGCCCGCCCCGACCCGCTCCACGGTTCCGGCCCCGTCGACCCCGAGCACGAGCGGGAAGACGTGGGGTCGGCGACCGGCGAGGACCCCATCGGCGATCTTCCAGTCGAACGGGTTCATCCCCGCCCCATCCATGCGGATCAGCAGCTCACCCGGACCGGGGACGGGGTCGGGGAGCTCCAACCGTTCGGGCGGGGCTCGGAACTCGCGGACCGCGACGGCGTCCATCGGCCCCGGACCGTATCGGGGATAATCACCCTCGCGGAGGTCGTCGACTCCCTGGAACGACACCCATTAGAAGCGCCGGGGCCGTGGCGGGCGCCGGGATGATCGACGGGAACTTCCCGATCAGCCGGACCCAGGCCAAGACGATGGTTGGCGGCCTCGTCGGGATGGCGATCGTCGGGATGCTCCTGTTCGGAGGATACCTCCCGGGGCTGCACCCCCAGTACACGCCGAATCCGCTGACGACCTACGATGGGCGCTCCTACTACTGGGCCGCGCTCTCGGTCCCGTCCCCGCCGTTCCTCTCCAGCCACAGCGCCCCTACCTCGTCGGTCTTCCGCAATGACACGATCTGGCGCTGGGTGACGAACGCCGGTTGGCTCGGCGGCGCGTACCTCCACGGCAACGTGACCGAGCGCAACGGCACCGTCTACGAGTTCGTGATCGGCGGGTTCTCCGGCCAAGCGAACTGGACCGACCGCTTCGTCGCGCCGGGCGCCTCGGTCGTCGTCGAGTGGGGCGGCGGGAGCCTCGTCTACGTCCTCCTGCTCGCCTGACCACCCCCCGACCATCGGCCGTCGGCCACCTCATGTACCGCCGGTCGCTCGGACCGGCGTTCGGGCGGGGGGTCGACTCTGGACGCGCCGAGCTCGGACGTCGCCCCGGCCGACCTACGGCCGTACGAAGGGCTGGACGGCAGCGGGACGGACCTCGCGCGACTGCTGAGCCTCAGTGACGGCGTCTTCGCCTTCGCGCTCACGTTCCTCGTCGTCAGCCTGCTGCTTCCGTCCGCCGCCGGCGGCCTTCCCTCCCTGCCCGTGTATCTCCGTCGGCTCGGCCCGGGGCTGCTCGCGTACGCACTGTCGTTCTTCGTGATCGCGTCGTGGTGGGAGGCGCACCACCGGCTCTTCTCGCCGATCGTCCGATACGACCACCTCCTCATCCGGCTCAACAGCTTCTTTCTGCTCGTCATCTCGATCACGCCGTTCCTCGTCGCGATCCTGTTCGACTACGGTCCGGGCGGGAGCACGCCCGCCGCCCAGACCCAGCTCGCCATCATCCTCTACGCCGCCGTCCAGGCGGTCGGCGGGTTGATCCTGCTCGGCGTGTGGCGGCACGCCACCGCCGGCCACCGGCTCGTCCCGGCGGAGCTCCCGGCGGAGTGGATCCGCGCGACCGAGTGGCAGCAATGGCTCGGGGTCGGCGTCTTCGTCGTCTCGATGCCGGTCGCGCTGCTGTCGCCCCTCGCCGCGGAGCTCGTCTGGATCGCGATGGTGTTCGGGCGGATGGTCCGGCACCGGGCGCCGACGGTGCGACGGTCGCTCCCGCCGACCGCGCTTCGCGAGCGCTAGATCGACTCGAGCTTCGCTTCCCGCTCGAGCATCCGCCGCACCTGGACGAGCTCTTCCTCGGGCGAGACCGGCTCCGCGACCCCGCGCTCGGTGTCGATCGTCGCGAGCCGGCCGGTGAGCCACTCGAACTCGTGGAAGACGAGCGGGTCCTTGAGGTCGCTCCGGAGCTGTCCGACCAGGTCGACCGGACGCCGGATCGCCGCGTAGTACGTGGAGACCCACGTGCCGAACGCTTCCCAGACAAGGTCGTCGTCGAGGACGCCCCGGTGCGTCAGCGTCCCGACGAGCTCGAAGAACGTGATTACCTCCATGCTCGCGATGTCGTGGTGCTCCTGCTTCAGCAGCCGCTCGCTGAGGTGGCGTCGCGCGGACCGCATGCGGGCGCCGTCGAACCGCTCCCGGAGGGTCATCACCGCGTTCGCGGAGTTGAGGTGCTGGCTGGACCGCGTCTGCCAGTACATCAGGATCAGTGTGCCGACGACCAGCGCCCAGGTGCCGACGAGCGACCAGAGCGCGATGTTGAGCCAGTCCACCCTACTCACCTACCGGGACGGCGCGCCCGAGTCCCGCGCGGACGGGTCGCCGCCGGGAGGCGGGCGCGGGGTTCCGTGAGCCCGCCGAAAGGTCGATAGCGGGCCGGCCGTTCCGGACGGGCGTGCCGTACGTCGAGTACGACGAGTCCGAGGCGGTCTGCCCGCAGTGCGGCTCGGCGTTCCGATCGGTGGAAATCCTGGAAGCGCACGTCCGCGAGTCGCACGCGGACCCGGGGGCGGAAGCCGACCTCCGCGGCTCGAAGGCGGTGAAATGCTCGGTCTGCGGCGCCTCGCTCCCGTCGGTCGCCGCGCTCGGGCGCCACAACCGCACCTCCCACGTCGGCTGATCAGGGGCCGCCCGAGACGGCGCCGCCCGCCGGAAGCGCGGGTTCGTCGGTCTGTTCGTCGTCGAGCCAGTGTCCCATCTTCTTCCGCTTCGTCTCGAGGTACTCCCGGTTCCGCTCGTTCGGGGGGATCACGAGCGGGATCCGGTCGACGATCTCCACCCCGTGCCGGCGGAGGTCCTCGACCTTCGCCGGGTTGTTCGTCATGATCTCGATCGAGCGGATGTGCAGCGAGCCGAGCATGTGCGCGGCGAACCCGTACTCGCGTTCGTCCGGGCGGAAGCCGAGCGCCTCGTTCGCCTGGACCGTGTCGAACCCGGCGTCCTGGAGCTGGTAGGCGCGGATCTTGTTCGCGAAGCCGATCCCGCGACCCTCCTGACGCAGGTAGAGGACGACCCCCGCCGGCTCCCGGGCGATCCGTTCCAGGGAGGCGATCAGCTGGTCGCGGCAGTCGCACCGGAGCGAGCCGATCGCGTCCCCGGTCAGGCACTCCGAGTGGATGCGGACCGGTACCCGCTCCTTTTCGAAGATGTCGCCGTGGATGAACGCCGCGTGGTCCCGGCGGTCGTGGTTGCTCCAGAACGCCGCGACCTGGTACTCGCCGAACCGGGTCGGCAGGTCGGCGACCGCCACGAGCTTCATGCAGATCTCGGGCGACTCCGCGCACTCGTGGGTGCGCCCTTCCTCGAGCAGGCGCGCGACCGTCGCCGGGGGCAGTCCCATCGGCGGGCGGAGCCACGACCCCGAATTAAGCCGTCGCTCACCACGTCGCCACCGGCCCCCGGTCGCCGCGCCGTTGGGAGGCGGGGCGTCCCCTCCGGAACGCCCCCGGTCGACGGGAACCGTTAGGTAGGCCGACCGACCGTCGTAGAGCCGTGCCGGTGGTGCATTGGGCCACCCAGCGGGGGGCGCCGCTCGCCGGATTCTTCCTGGCGGCCGTCACGTTCGGTCTGGGCGCCGCGCTCGTCGACTCGATGACCCCCGGTTCGCCGGATTACTACGTCGGGTGGATCGTCCTCGCGCTCGGGGTCCTGGTGCTGCTACTGGTCGCGACGCGCGCGGTGTTCCGGCCGTACGCCGCGTTCGCAGTCGCGTTCCTATTCGAGGTGTACGGCTGGTGGAACGTCTTCTGGGCGCTCGGTCAGTGGCGACGATGCCACGGTTGCTCGCTGTTCCCGGCGGTGAGCCTGATCAATCTGCACGGGATCTGGCCGGTCGGCAGCGGCGTCGTCGTGCTGCCGTTCTGGCTGTTCGCCGTCACCAGCTTCGCCGCGATCGTCCTCCCGATGGGGGCCGCCGCCGGCGCGAAGCGGCCGACGCCGACGGTGCGCCAGTTCGTTTAGGCGCGCCCGGCCGCGGGGCGCAGGGGGTCCCCGCCCGGCGACTGGGGCGCAAGGCGAAGCCCGAGCAGCAGCTCCCCCGACACGATCCACATCCGCCGGCGGTATCCCCACGCGCCGAGGCCTCCGTCCCGGACGCGGGGCTCGCCGTCGGCGACCGGTCGGAACCCCCGGGCGCCGAACAGCCGGAGCACCGCCGAGTTCTCCGCCCCGCATGCGGCGAAGACGACCCGCGCCCCCGCGGACCGGAACCGGTCCACCGCATCCTCGAGGAGGAGGCCCCCGAACCCCCGGCGTCGGTCGGCCTCGGCGACGAACAGGTAGTAGACGTAGGCCACGTCCGCGTCGAACCGATCGAGGAGCGCGGCCGCGGCGATCCGACCGTCGACCTCGATCGCTCGCACCGAGTCGGCCTCGCGGAGGGTCCGCTTGGCGTGCCACCGGTAGACGCCGGTGAACGACTGTCGAAGTGCGTCGAGCGCGCGATCGCGGTCCGCGCCGATGAGGTCGATCGGAGCCGGTGGGCCGGATCGCCCGGAAGCGGTGGTCATCGACCCGGCGCACCGTTCCGGACCCCGCCACCCCGCACTCGGATCGACATCGCTCGTCGGTGTCGTCCGGCAGCGGGTCTCACGTCGGCGCCTGGGCGCGCCGCATCGCGGCCCGTTCGGACGCCGTCGGACGCCGCCCGATCGTCAACCAGACCCCGTCGGGGTCGAGGACGCTCGCCATCCACCCTTCGGTGGTCCGGGGTTCGAGCCCCGTCGGCCGCGCGCCGGCGCGACGCAGCCGACGGTACGTCCGTTCGAGGGTGTCCCGACTGGCGACCCCGATCGAGAAGTCGAGGTGGTCGACCTCCGACCCCGCGACGTACGGCCCCCAGAACCGGGAGTTCCGGGGATACCAGTTGATCTCCATCGACCGACCGGACCGCGGATCGGTCAGCCGCGCCCACAGTCCCCCGCCCCATCCGCGGGTGTCACCCCGTCGGCTCACTCGGAATCCGAGCACCCGCGTGTAGAAGCGGAGCGAGCGCTCAAAGTTCCGTACCCGAATCCCCACGATCTCGAACCGCATCGTCGGAGCACGCGCCATCGATCCTCGCCCGCGCAGACGGCCCCGGAGGATTTGGGCGTCGCCGGGGGGTCGCGCAACGGTCGGGTCGGCCCGCCGAGGGGTGCGGAGGGCGTTATCGGGCCGCGCCATGTTGGCCGCACGTGTCCGACACGGGGCGGTTGCTTCGGGCCCTCGAATGCCGGGCCTGCTGTGCGGAGGTGGCACCCGACCACCCCGTCGGCACCTGTCCGACCTGCGGACACACGCTGCTCGCTCGGTACGCCCTCGACCACCTCGACGGGCGGAACTGGGCGCGCGCCGTGTCGGGGCGCCTCCCGACGCTCTGGAGGTACCGGGAGCTCCTGCCGGTTGCCCAGATGGAGTCGATCGTGACGCTGGGTGAGGGCGGCTCCCCGGTGCTCCCGCTGGGAGAGGTCCCGGAAGCTCCCGGGATCGATGTGTTGCTGAAGGACGACGGGGGCCTCCCGACGGGGTCGTTCAAGGCTCGGGGGATGGCCGTGGCGGTCTCGCGCGCCCGGGAGCTCGGGCTCAGTCGCCTGTTCGTGCCGAGCGCGGGAAACGCCGGCGTCGCCCTGTCGGCGTACGGGGCCCGAGCGGGGCTGCGGGTCTCGGTCTATCTGCCCGCCGCCACGCCTGCCGCGATGCAGCGAGGGTGCCGACAGTACGGAGCGACGGTCGTTACCGTCCCCGGCACCATCCGCGAGGCCGGGGAGGCGGCCCGGGCGGCCGAGGGGCCGGGTGGCGGGTTCGACATGTCGACGCTTCGGGAGCCGTATCGGGTCGAGGGAAAGAAGACGATGGGATTCGAGATCGTCGAGCAGATGGGCGGCGCCCTCCCCGCGGCGATCGTCTATCCGACCGGGGGAGGCACGGGCCTCGTCGGGATGTACAAGGCGTTCCAAGAGCTCCGGGAGCTCGGGCTGCTCGAGCGGCCTCCCCGGCTCGTCGCGGTACAGCCGGACGGGTGCGCCCCGATCGTCACCGCCCTCCGCGAGGGGTCGCCTCGGGCGACTCCCGCCCCGTCGCCCACGACGATCGCTCCCGGGCTGCTCGTCCCGGCGCCGTTCGCCTCGGAGCGGGTCCTCGAGGCGGTGAGGGCGACGGGCGGGACCGGCACGGTCGTTTCCGACCCGGAGATCGAACGCGCGGTCGGTCGGCTCGCCGCACGTCACGGCGTCTCCGCGTCCCCCGAGGGGGCCGCTCCGTACGCGGCGCTGCCGAGACTGGTGGCCGAGGGGGCAATCCGCGCGGGCGAACGGGTCCTGCTCTACAACACCGGCTCGGGACTACCGTTCGTCGCCGGCACTCCCGCGTCGGGGTAGCCGACCCCGACGGAGGGCCGGGCGTCCGCCGCGGGCTCCAGGTACTCCAGCAGTTGCGTGCCCACGCGGTTCGCCGCGCACGGCCGGCACCAGGTCTGGCCACCGTGGGCCACCCCGCGTGGAGTGCACGCGGCGCAGAGCGGCCGGTAGCAGCTCGAACAGTCGAGCCGGGGATCGTCGTCCGCTAGGCGTTGTCGGCAGGCGAGACACGGCACGCCCTTGCGAACGGGAAGGCCGGAGCGGGCCGAGGCGACCGAGCGGGTCGACTCCGCCCGGAGTTGCGAGACCAACCCGTCGGACTCCGAGGCGATCCATCGCTCGAGCGCAGATCCGGTGGCCGTCCCTTCGTTCGCGACCGGTCCGAACAGCGCCAACGCCCCTTCGCCTTCGGCGGCGAGGTACTCCCGAATGAGCCCGGGGCCCGGGACCGGAGAAGCGTGGAACGTCTCCGCCGCAGGCTCGGGAGCCTCCGGTTCGGGTTCGGAGGCCAGAGACCGGGGCGAGGAGAAGCCCCAGCTCTCGGGCGGCGCCGGCCACCCGTGACCCAGCCGAGACGCGAGCGCGACGGGTCCCCCGAGCACGGAGTCCGCATCTGCCGGTGCGGCGGCCGAAGGCGAGGCTCGCAGCAGGGCTTGCCAGTCCGGCGGAGGGGTGTACTCGGCGCACTCGGCGCAGACGAAGGCGCTGTCGACCGGGATCGTGTTCGGGCGAACCGTGTCCGGGTCCGATCGCGCTCGGGCCCGGCCCCGGACCTCGAGCGTCGCAGCCGCTCCGAGCAGGGCGGCCGTCCCGGTGAGAAGGACGGCGACGAGGGCCACCCCGGGAAGGAGACGGTCGAGCCCGACGACGACCGTCGAGCCGAAGAATCCGCCGATCACCACGGCGAGGATCCAGGCGCCGGACCGGGGCGTCGAGGACGCCGCGGACCGAGGAGGTGCGGCGGGGTCGGTCGTGGCGTCGCGCAGAGTGATCGGCGGTTGGGTGGCCGACGGGTCTCGTATCAACCTAGCGGTCGACAGGCGGGACCCGCGGTGCGGTCGGACCGCTCACCGGGGGAGCGGCGACACGTCCGGGGTGATCTCGGCGACGGTCCGGCAGCCGGTCAGCGCCATCGCGGCCGCGAGGTCGAGCTTCAGCAGGGTGAGATACCGCGCCACCCCCGAGCGACCCCCGACCCCGAGGGCCCACAAGAACGGCCGACCGACGCCGACGGCGCGGGCGCCCCGGGCCAGCGCGACGAGCACGTCGACTCCCCGTCGGACGCCGCCGTCCAGGTACACTTCGAGCCGATCTCCGACGGCGCGGGCGATCTCGGGAAGGACGTCGAGCGTTGCCGGGGCGCCGTCGAGCTGTCGACCCCCGTGGTTCGAGACGACGATCCCCTGGGCACCGTGCTCCGCACACCGTCGGGCATCGGCCGGGGTGAGGATCCCTTTCACGACCAGCGGGAGCCGGGTGAGCTGCCGAAGACGGTCGAGCCACTCCCAGGTCGCGGACGCCTCCGCCGGAAGGCGGAACACCCCGTGGTCGTCCGACGGAGACCGGGCAGGTGGCCGGACCCCGCGCGCGGTGCCGACCGGCACCGAACGATCGATCGCGAATCCGCCCTGCGCCTGGCGGTCCCGGACGCCCAGGACGGGGACATCGACCGTCACCGCGATGGCGGAGAATCCGGCCGCGGCGGCCCGATCGAGCAGCGCTCGCTCGACCGCCTCGTCGGCCTGGTGGTACAGCTGGAACCATCGCAGCCCAGGGCCGGAGGCGCGGCCGATCTCCTCGAGCGACCGGGTGGAGAGGGTGCCGAACGCGGCGAGGACGCCCGCTTCGGACGCCGCCGCCGCGATCGCGGTCTCGCCGTCCGCGTGGATCGCGCCGTGGTACGCCATCGGGGAGACGAAGAACGGCACCGCCACGGGTCGGCCGAGGAGCGTCGTGCGCGGGTCGACCGAGGCGACCCCCCGGAGTACCCGGGGATAGACGACGGCCTCGGCGAACGCCGTTCGGTTCCGGGAGAGCGTCCGCTCTTCCCCCGCGCCCCCCTCCACGTACCCCCGGAGCGCCGGGCTCCAGCGGGCGACCGCTCTCGCCTCCAGCTCGGCGAGGGTCTGGAACCCCGGGTCGACGCCGGGGGAACGACGACGCGCGGGCATGGTCGGGCAGGCGGAAGACGTCGCCCGGCTTAAACGGCCGGTCCGTCGGCGCGACGGAAGGCCCTATGCCGCACCCGGCCTGCCTTCGCGAGTTCCCATGGCGCAGAAGGCGACGGACGTGGTGGGCGTATCGAAGACGGGGTTCGCGAAGGCGGCCGAGAACGCCGTGGTGACCGCGGCGAAGACGGTCCGGAACCTCCGCTGGTTCCGGGTCGTCGAACTGGAAGGCCAGGTCACCGACCAGAAAGTGAGCGAGTACCGGGCCACGGTCCGGATCTACTTCGACCTCGAGGAGGGGGCGTAACGCCGCGCGATCCGCGGACGTGAAGGTTCATAAGCCGTACTCACGCATACGCATCGCATGGACCGGGCTCACGAGCGGATCCTCGGCACGATTCTGGTCGTCCTCGGCGTTGCGATCCTGCTGTTCGCCTTCCTCCAGGCGTTCGCCCTGTTGGGCCATCTGCCGTCCTCGACCTCGCAGTCCGGTCCGGAGGCGGCGTTCGCCTACACGGTGAGCGGTCTCACGGTCACCGTCACCGACCACTCCCAGGCCGGTAGCTCGGCGATCAGTTCGACGTACTGGGCGTTCGCCGACGGCAACTCGAGCGCCACCGCGAACACGTCGCACACGTACGGAAAAGCCGGCGCGTACAACGTCACCCTCCTCGTCGAAGACAAGAGCGGCAACATCGCCGAGTCCGCGGCGGTCGTCCACGTCGGACCCGGGGCGACCGGGGCGGGCGTCGGCTCCCCGAGCGTGACTCCCGGCGGGTCGATCGGATCGATCCTGGGCGGGGTCTTCGGCACGTCCCTGTCGGGGATCGCGCACACCTCCGAGGAGGTGGTCGTCCTCGTGCTGATCTGGCTGGTCGGCGGGTCGTTCCTGAAGGCCGGCTGGAACCTGATCACGCCGAAGGCGGAGACGATCCAGGTCCGGGTGAAGCCGAAGGACCTCGCGATCGAGGGCGTCGGCTACTCGGCGATGCCTCAGCCCGGGCCGGCGGCGAGCCGGCCGACCGCCGCGGCGGCCGGGGGCCCGAGCCTCGCTGCCGCTCCGCTCGAGTCGTAACGCCGTCCTGCGTCGCGCGCCCGTCCGCCGTCCGCCCTCGCGAGCGGCCGCGTCGAGCGGCAACTTGGAAAGGCTTTTTCCGCCCGACCCCGTAGTGGCGGCCGATGGAGCCGGCTCCCGAGGTCGTCGCGAGCCAGCTCGAGTGGACGCACATCCCCAGCACCCACTCCTACCAGCTCCTGGTGGGGAACCAGCATTTTGCGACGCTCGCCTGGCAGAAAGGCTCCGGGTCGATTGCGGCCGCCGAGTCCTCCGAAGGCCGGTGGACCCTCAAGCGTCGCGGGTTCCTTTGGCCGGGAGTCACCGTCCGGAGCGTCGCGACGCGCCAGGACCTGGCGGTGCTCCGGGCGCAGTGGCGGGAGAGCACGATCCAGACGGCGGACGGTCGGGTCTTCCGCTGGGCGCGCTCCGGGTTCAAGGACCCGACGTGGAAGGTCACCGACTCGGCGGGGAAGGAGATGCTCTCCTTCGAACCCCGCCGCCGGGGACGCCACCTCGAGGGATGCGCGGTCGCCTCCTCGCCGGAGGCCGGCTCGGACCCCGCGCTGCTCCTCCTGTTGATCCTCGGGTGGTACTTCATCGTCATCGCCTGGGTCGAGGAGCACCACGACGTCACCGGCGCGATCGGGGCGACCCTCGGGGCCGCGTGACCCGCCGGCTTCCGGCGGATCCCGCCCGGCCCTGGAGTAGGTATATATCCACACGAATGCGTATTGCCGCTGCGGACCCCTCGCCGTCGGCGGGGGCGGACCGCGGGGGGAAGAGTCGGGATGGGGGGTACGCGATCGGAGCGTCCACCCGTGCTGACCCCGGGCTCCCTCCGGTCGGGTCGTACGTCCGCCGCTTCGATCGCTAGCCCCGCCCGGGTCGCCGGCTGGCCACCGCGAGCTGCCACGACGGACCGTCGTCGGCTCGCCTTCCAGCACCGGTGGGCCCGATGTGGGATCTTCTTCTCGACGTAACCGTCCCGGCGATCGTCGCCGGGGGCGGCGCGATCGCGATCTGGGCGAGCCTCGAGCGGCTGTACGTCCCGGTTCCGCCGAACCGGGCGCTCGTGCTGTTCGGTCGGCGTGCCCGACCTTCCGAGGAGGCGAGCGGAGGCACGGGCCGGGCGCCGCAGATCCTGGTCGGGGGCGGCGCGCTCGTCGCCCCGTGGAACCGCGCCACCGCGTTCCTGTCGCTCGCTCCGATCGACGTCGAGGCGACGGTCCGCGCCGTCCACGCGCTCGACGCGGGCTCGGCCGACGGCTGGGAGGTCACGCTCCAGGTCCAGGCGAAGATCCCGGCCGAGCCGAGAGCGCTGCGCTCCGCGGCCGAGAATCTCCTCGGTCTCGCGGAGGAGGAGCTGAAGGCGTTCGTCCGCCGCGCGGTCGAGGGGGCGGTCCCGTCGGTCCTCGCCCGGATCCGGCGCGGCGACGCCGAGCCGGACTGGGAGCGGCTCGGGGCGGAGATCCAGGCCGCGGTCGCCCCGGAGCTCGTGCCCGCCGGGCTCGTCGTCCGGTCGATCGCGGTCAAGGAGCTGCGACGGCTCGGCCCGCCCGCCCGGGCGGACCGGCCCGCCGACCCTCGTCGCCGGACGCCGTGGACGGCCGCCGAGGCCACGGCGCGGCGCGAGGAGTCGGACCTGAGACTCAACCGCGTGGAGCACGGGCTCCGCGCGATCGCGGCCGACCTCGCGCGGCTCCTCCGGGACGAGCCGCCGCGGCCGGAGAGCCCGGAGCGGGCGGCGCGCGACGAGCGGGTCGCTCCCCGCCTCTCCGATCACGATTCGACGGCCGACGGGCGACGCCCGGCGCCGGAGCGGCTCCCCTGGGGCGCCGAGCCGGAGACGGAGGCGAGCCCGTAGCGCCGTCGAAGGTACCGAAGAAGAGGTGGGCAAACGATGTGTCCAGCGGCGATTTTGGGTGACCGCGCCTGCGGCAAGACGACGTTCCTGGGACTGCTTTACGCGGCCCAGGTCAAGTACGGAACGCGCGTCGTCGACTCGTTCCGGTTCCACGCCCCGCTGCAGTCGCTCCGGCTGATGAGCCAGGTCTACGAGGGAATGAAGGACGCCCGGTTCCCGGGCGCGACGCTGAAGGACGAAATGACCGAGATCGGGTTCGTCTTCGGCTACAGGAAGCCGCTCTCCGGGCGCCTCCCGACGGCGCTGAAGGAGAAGAACTGGGTGAATCCGTTCGCGAAGCTCCAGTTCGCGGCGTACGACGTCTCGGGCGAGGATGTCCAGGAGTTCATCGAGACCGGCGTCGCCGCGAGCCCGATCATCCAGCAGCTGCTGAAGAGCCACGTCGTCGTCATCCTCGTCGACTGCAGCAAGATGACCAGCGAGATCGACTCCCCGCTGTTCCGCCAGATGCTGAAGTACGACAGCGAGGTCGCGTCGCTCCTCGTCTCGCTCCAGACGTACAAGAAGCAGGAGTTCGGCCGGATGAAGACGCAGGGGCTCAGCGTCGGCAACCCGATGATCTTCCCCGCGATCGTCCTCTCGAAGTTCGACTCCGTCCGCGACGAGGTGCTGGTGAAGCTCGGGCTCCACCGCGGCGTCCCCGCGGGCGACCAGAAGCGGAAGCGCAAGGAGTACGCCGAGGCGCTCCTCCGCGTCTTCATGCCGCAGACGCTCTCGCAGATCCGCGGCGGCAAGGTCGCGGGCGTCAACTTCGACCAGGCCGCCTACTTCTTCAGCTGGGTACGGACCGAGACCGCCGAAGCCGGCATGAAGCCGGTCGGCGCGCCCCGGATCGTGCGGAAGGGGTTCTCGGCGGACGGCGGCGCGGAGCCGGACTTCTCGTACGACGACTACGTCGCGTTCATCGAGCACTTCCGTGACGTCGCGAACAAGGTCCCGGACGACATCGTCGAGCAGACGACGCTCCAGACCCCTCCGGCCGCGGCCACGGCGTAGGCCGGCGGCGCAGGGTACCCGTTCACGGGGGAGGCGACACTCGATGGAATCGATCGACGAGGCGAAGGAGCTCCCGCTCGAGCACTGGGTCTACGGCGCGAGCCCCGAGAAGGGGTACGGCATCAAGGCCGAGTCGGCCGGCCTGAACGGCCCGCTGTACATGCGCTACCTCGAGAACCACATGACGCCCGTTCGCGTCGAGAAGACGGCGAACGGGTCGACGGTCATCGACGCGCGGATGGTCCATCCGGCGCCGGTGAACGACGAGGTGCTCCTCTCGGTGCTGGGCCGGGGGGTGGCGGACGAGTACAACCGGCCGACGATCGCGAACCACACCATCGTCCTGCCGGGCGCCGCGCTCCGCACGGGGCGCCTCACGCTCGTGGACGCGGAGGCGGCGGTGCTCGACTTCGACCGCCGCAGCCCGAAGGCGAGCGGGCGGGTCGAACCGATCGTCGTGCCCCTCCGGCGGCCGGGCGAGGTCTCGGAGCCGGTCGGCGCGGGCCTCCGGCGCCTGATCACGAAGCCGGCGGTCGACACGCTCGCGAGCCGGATGCTGATGGACGCGCAGGCGCGGACGCTGATCCTCTGCCGGGGGAGCACCCACCACTACCGGAACGAGCTCCTCTACAAGCTCACGGAGCTGTTCCACGCCGCCGGCGACCTCCCGCTGTTCGCCTCGATCAGCGATGCGCCGACCCTGAGCGCGATGAACCACTTCCGTCTCGCGATCTCCTCCCGCGGAGTTCGCGCCGACGGAACCTGGACCTTGCTCGACGCCAGCATCGACCGCGTCGCGCTCCCGCCGGTGCGGGGACGCACCCCCGTCTACGCGCGGATCGCGGAGGCGTTCGTCTAGGGGCGCGGTCCCCCGCCGTCGCCCGACCGTTCGGAGGAGGCGCGGATGAGCTCGGCCCTCGTCGTCGGCAGCCCCGGCTGCGGCATGACGACGTTCTTCGGCCTCCTCTACACCGCCGAGGTCCGGCTCGGGATCGAGGAGGCGGACACCGTCCGCTTCCACTTCGATCGTGAGTCGATCCGCCGGCTCGAGGCGATCTACGGCGAGCTCGGCTCCGGGCGATTCCCGGAGAGCGAGGTCGACTGGGGCCAGCATCCGCTCGCCTTCCTGCTCGGCGTTCGGCGCACGCCGCTGCGGCACCCCGCGCGCTCGGGCGAACCGAACTCGCTCGACTTCGATGCCCGGCGGGTGGAGGTCGGAGGACTCACCACCGAGGAGGCCGCGGAGCTCGCCGACCGCGACGCCCACCTGGACGAGATGTGCCGGCGGTTGCTCCGCAGCCCGATCGTCGTCGCGCTGGTCGATGCGACGACGTTGCCCGCGCCCGGCGTCCCGGCGAGCCCGAGGCTGGGTCGGGACGACCATCGGCTCGCCCGTACGTTCGAGCTCGCGATCGCCTACCTCTCCGCCGAGCGGGGCGGGCGGGTCCGCCGCCGCCTCTCTCCGATCTTCGTCCTCACGAAGTGCGACCGGCTCGCGCCGGTGGAACGCGCAGCGCTCCGGCTCGGCCCCACGGGGGCGTTTCCGGCGTCGGAGAAGGAGCGCGCCGCCTTTGGGGGAGCCGTCCTCGCCCGATGCTTCCCGAAGACCGAACGGGCGCTCGCCGCGGCGGGAGCCCGCGGGGTCTCGGTCGCCCCCGCGACCTGGTTCGTGAGCGAGCTCGGGATCGAGCCGGACGCTCCGGATCGGATCCGGCGACGCTGGCGGGTCCCCGGGGGGGGCTGGGAGCCCGAGTATCCCTGGGAAGAGTACCGCGCCCTGCTCGGCCGGCTCGGCGTCCTCGCTCACCGGCTGCGCGAAGCGCCGGCTACCTAACTCGGCGCCGCGGCCCCCGGGCCCCGCTCGGCCCGGTACTGCGGGTTGGTCCCGTCGCCCGGCTCCCGCCGTACGATCCACTCCCCGATCTGCCACGAGCCGTCGGTCGTCCCGACCGTCTCGCCGCCCGCCCACTCGACGAGCTCCGCTTCCAGGTACTCGTGGTCGGTCGCCACGTCGGAGACGAACTGGCCCTTCTGGAGGAGCGCGACGAGCAGTGGGATGCCGGTCGGACGGCCCCGCCACCGTACCCCCAGGAACCCGCGACGGAATTCGGCGTCCTCGAGCACCAGCGAGCGGAACGCCTCGTACGCCGCCCGCCCCCGGAAGTCGCGCGGAGGAGGCGGGAGGCGGCGCCGTTCGCGCCGGTGCTCCTCGATCAGGCGCCGCCACGTGGCGGGACTGACGCGGTCGGCCTCCCAGACGGTCGCCCCGTCGAGGTCCTCTTCGCCCGCGGGACCGTCGGACGCAGGTCCGGGGCGGCCCGTACCGCGCCGCGCGACGCGGCTCGAGGCAAACGCGTACGCCAAGGCCGCTCCGGCGGCGGCCCCCGAGGGGGCCCGGATCACGACCTCGTCGCAATCGGGGTAGCGGTTCGGGTGGAGGACGACGAACGGCCCGCTCTCCGGCGAGCCGAACAGGGCGGCGAGCGCGTCGTTGACGGTCGCCACCTGCCGGCGCATCGCGAGCTCGCTCAGGTGGACGAGGGGGCAAGGGACGCCCGGCTCGCGCCGGCGCGCGCCGAGGTCGTCCAGGACCGCCTGAGCGACCTCGGCGAGGATCTGCTGGTGGGCGGTGCGGGAGGTCGCCTCCCGGTCCCTGCGGTCGCGGCGGAGGCCCTGGCGGAGCCGGGAGCCCACGGGCCCGGCCCTCGCGGCCTCGTCGCGCAGCGCGCGGAGCCGGTGGTTCACCCAGGGATGCAGCTTGCCGCCCGCCGTCCGGGAGTCGGCGAGGACCCCGGACCACCGGGCGGGGGCCTCGACCGTCCATCGCTCGGCGGTCGGGCTGGCACGGTACCACTCGAGCACGCGCTCGCGCAGGAAGGCGCCCGCGTTGAGCGGGTCGTCGGCCTCCTGCTTCACGCGGGCCATCAGCGTCGCCGCCCGCTCGGCAAGGGCGCGGAGCAGCTCGCCGTCGCCGGCGGCGACGCGCACGAGGCCCCCGAGCCGGAGCGCGTTGACCTCCTGCAGGTCGAAGCGGTCGGTCGGGTCGACGTCGAAGAACGCCCGGAGCTCCGGGGAGAGGATGGGCCCGCCGATGGTCCGCGGGGGAGCCGCTGGGGTCGCCG
>JASHXM010000098.1 GCA_030043545.1 Thermoplasmata archaeon
CCGGCTCTGCAAGTCGACACGTCGGGGTTGAAGCTCGCCGTCACGCCTACCGGTCCCGTGGGCACCGGTGCGTCGGGCCGGCCGGGGTCAAGAGGTAGTACGCACGATGAAGGCGGTCGTCCAAGATCGATACGGGAAGGCCAATTCTCT
The DNA here is from genome assembly GCA_030043545.1 of Thermoplasmata archaeon. Classification (GTDB taxonomy): domain Archaea; phylum Thermoplasmatota; class Thermoplasmata; order Lutacidiplasmatales; family UBA184; genus Lutacidiplasma. The sequence goes on from JASHXM010000098.1 coordinate 151, forward strand.
GAAACTCGACGACGCGGAGACCCCGGTCCCGGATGCGACGAGCGTCCTCCTGCGCGTGCGTTCCGCGTCGGTGAACAGCTTGGACTGGCGCGTCATGTCCGGTCGCCCGTGGATCGGCCGCTTGCTTGGGTTCGGGCTACGGCGGCCCAAGCGAAGGATCCGTGGTCTGGATGTCGCCGGCGAGGTCGTTGCCGTGCGGAAGCCGGATTCGCGGTTCAAGGTCGGCGACGCCGTGTTCGGACTCGGTAGCGGGTCGTTCGCGGAGTACGTGGCGGCGGACGAGCGCGAGCTCACCCAGAAGCCGGCCGGGGTTTCTTTCGACGACGCCGCCACTCTCGGAATCGCCGCCTTCACGGCGCTCCAGGCCTTACGGGACCGAGGTCACGTTCACCCCGGCCAGTCCGTGGTCGTCACGGGGGCGGGCAGCGGTGTCGGAACGTTTGCCGTCCAACTTGCCAAGGGGATGGGGGCTCGGGTGACCGCGATCTCGCGGGCCGACAACCTCGAGATGCTCCGAACGGCGGGCGCGGACCGGGTCATCGACTACCGCGAGACGGACTTCACGCGCGGATCCGATCGCTACGACGTCATCATCGACGTCTCGGGGTTGAGCGCCATGGGCGCCCTGCTGCGGACCCTCGAGCCGGGGGGTACCCTGGTGTGTGTCGGAGGTCGGGGCGGCTTCGGCCGGTTCGTCCAGGCCGGACTCCGTCGCCGGCTGCTCCGGCAGCGCGCCTGGGGACTCCTTGCGAAGCCGAGCGTGCAAGACCTGGCGACGCTGGGAAGTCTTGCCGCAGAAGGGAAGCTGAAGCCCGTCATCGACCACATCTACTCGCTCCCGGAGGCGCCGGAAGCGATGGCTCGTGCCGAACTCCAGCAGGCGCGAGGAAAACTGGTCATTCACGTTGCCTGAACCGCCACGGTCTCCGGAGCGATTCGTACCTGACCACTCGCGAGTTGGAACTCCCGGCTCGGATACCATGCGCCCGGCGATCGGGACGATAGCTCACGACTGACCTGAGAAACGAACCCCCCCGCGGAGGCCCAAGTGGGGCGGAGGTCAATGGCTGCAACCAATCGTGCAACCGCCGCCGACTCGGAAGCGACCCTGCGGGTCATTGCGGCCTCGAATCCAAAGCGTAGAGCCCGGTGTCGGCGAGGAGCCAGGGGCCAAGACCGAATCGGAGCCGAGCGGTAAGTAGACCGTGAAGGGTCAGCGAACCCGAGTCCGCCGACCTTGGACCGCCCTCTTGCTCTGGACGGCGTTCCCCCCACAGCTGATCATCCCTGCGATATCCTCTACCGTGAGCCGAGGGCGCACCCGCACGATCAGCTGTGACACACGCGGGCCCCGGGTCCTTGCGTCATCTGCGGGTACTCGCATCGCTCGCCGGCCCTGCCGGCGTCACCGGCATAGCCCCGTCTGAGTTCTTGGAGTTGTCTACGGTGTCTCTTCCCGTCGGTTCACCGATCGCGGGAACGACCATGGCACGCAGCGGCGGTGATGGGAGTGGCCGTGCGATCCCGAGCGCGAGGACCGGGCCGCGGGAGCACGGGTCTGGCTCCCGTCGTGCGCCGAGCTCGTGGAGACTTCGCGTGTCCCCGGCGTCTGAGGACGAGCCGTGCCGTCAGACCACTCGAAATCGGTCGATCTGCCGCATCGAACGTGAGACGACGTCCTTCGAGTCCAGTTGCAGATCGTAGCGGCGAAAGAACCGATTGAGCGCGGCGACCCCGTGCTCGAGTGCGGAGAGCGCCTCTTGCAGTCGCACCCACGCCGGCCAGCCGAGGCGATCCACGCGAACCCCCGCCGCGAGATCGATGAACCAGGGGGAGTTCTCGTGGACGAGGATGTTGAATGCGGAAAGGTCCGAATGCACGACCCCCGCCTCGGCGAGCCCCTCGATCCCCGCGACGAGGTCGTCCAAGAACCGCCTCGGGTCGGACAGTACCGCGTGTTGCAGCATCGGCGCCGGACTGTCGGCGTCCCCGAGATACTGCATCGAGAACATGTTCTCCACCCGCCGTCCCGGTTCCGGAACGTGCGCACCGCCCTGCCACGCGTAGGTGAGCAGGTCGAGCTCCGTCAGGGCGCGTTGGCCCATCGGCTCCAGCTTCACCGCGCGGGGGCCGCCTCGGTGGGCGGTCCGATACTGCCGGTAGACCTTCACGGCGATCAGGCGGTGTCCGTCCCGGCAGAGGTAGACGTCGGCCTCTTTCCCGGAGCCCAGTCGTTGTCCGACCGCGGTGGCCAACCCGACGTCGAGGATCGCTTGCGCTACCTCGGAGTGGGTCGGCTCCGCGAAGCCGAGCTGTCCCGTCCGGACCTTCCAGTGAACGCTTTCGTCGAGGTACCCATCGTTGGGCATGTGTGCGACCCGGCTCGGGTCGGTGGACTCGCAGGAGCTCGAACGGTGCCCGCGGCCCGGGGGGACAGGGAACTAGTCGGCCCACGGTGTGCTGGCATCCGTATCGATTGCCATCTCCCGTGAACCTCCCGGCCCGTGGCCACTCGGGGGAGCTTCTCCCGATATCTAAAACGTTGCGACGGCCGAAGCGGGTGTAGCATACCCCCACCCCCGGGCTTGCTGGGATTCACGGACTCGTCGTACGTGAATGCCCCGGGCGTCCGAATCGCCGACGTCGGTATATTCCTGGAATCGAGTCAAGCTCCGAGTCGACGCGTCGCCCGCCACGGGGTAACCAGTGACCGGCCTCGGTCGTCGGACTACCGCTCGCCTCCGGGATCGGACAAATGCGGAGGCGCGGACGTCGACCGGTCGACGCTTTCCCTGGAATCGCTCGGTGGGAGGCTTAGGGTCCGAAACGCGCGAAGCGCGAGGAACAGCACCCCGGCGGCGGCCCACCCGACCCCCGCGATCAGATACGT
>JASHXM010000099.1 GCA_030043545.1 Thermoplasmata archaeon
CGCGCGAGCGCCTGCTCCGTCGACTCGAGGAATCCGCCGGCGTCGTCCATCACCGCCGAGACGAGCAGCGCCCGGATGCCGAAAGCGACGTCGCGGATCTGCATGCCGCGGATGGTAACGCCCTTCGGGACCGCGCCGCGGACCCCCTCGGCGACCGCCTTCATGTCGGTCTCCACGCCCTGCGGCATCAGACGGAACAGGACGGCGACCTGACCCATCGGGCGACCCCCGGACCTACGGCCCCTCGAACTCGCACTTGGGGCAGCGGAACTTGACGCTCTGGTCGCGGCAGCGGGCGCACCGTCCGATCGTCACTTCGCCGCACGACGGGCAGAGGAACTGCGTCCCGCCGGCGCCGGGGAGGGCCCGGCCGCACGAGGTGCATCGGAGTTCCAACCGGGCGATCATCGTCTTGCGGCGCCGACCTACTTGCGCGAGGGGGGTCGGCGGCGCGCGGCCAGCCGGGTCGCGAATATAAAGAGGACACCGAAGAACACCACGAGCCCCAGGATCACCCACAGGGCGTAGTTCGGCGGGGGGCCGGTGACGTAGAACGACTGGGAGTACTGGGTCGCTCCGCCCCCGAACGTGACGAGGCCGTGCTCCGAGGCGAGCGAGATCGTGAACGTGTGCCAGCCGGGCGACAGACCGAGGGTCGCGTAGTCGTAGGTGAAGTTGTACGAGTCGTTCGCGGGGATCGCCGGCACGGGGACATGGGCGACCGGGGTGCCGTCGAGGAGCACGGCGACCGTGAACGGCAGGATGCTCGCCGAGGGGCCGACGACGAACATCGCCCGGACGACGTACGGCGTGACGAGCTGGATCGACTTGGTGAGGTTGAGCGTCGCGTTGACGCCGCCGAACGTCGACGTGACGACGACCTTGAGGACGACGGTCTGCAGGAGCTTCGACAGCTTGAGGTGCATCGCGGCCGGCGCCCGCGGCGTGAGCGAACCGGACGAGGGAGAGACGGTCACCCCGGTGACGTTCGTCCCGGTCGTCGTCGCCTTCCAGGTGATCTGACCGACCATCGTCCCGTTCGAGGCGATCGCGGGGCCGCCGGAGCCGTTGACGTAGTAGGTGTAGTTGCCGTTCGGGGCCCCGACCGTCGGACCGGAGAGGTTCCCCTTCACCGGCGACACCCCGGAGAGCGCCGCGCCGTGCGCGAGCGGGACCGGGGCGGCGGCGCCGACGGAGCCGACGGCGCCGAATCCGACGAGCAGTAGCGCGACGCCGACGAGGGCGTACCGGCTCACCACTTGCTCCACCTCCGGGTCTTCCACCAGCGTCGGCCGATGAAGAGCGCGAGCAGGAGGCCGCCCGGCAGCAGCGCGAAGACCGCGAGCTCCCAGTCCGGGATCACCGTCTGCGCGGGGCCGACCCCCGGACCCGTGACCGTGACCGAGGAGCCGCTCGACGTCGACACGGTCACCTTCGTGATCGGCACCTTGACCGTCACGGAGGCCGTCGGCGGGTGGGTGGTGTTGAGGACGGTCGCCTCCACCGTCGCCTCCCCGGGCGTGATGAAGTGGGTACCGGTGAACGTGAGGTTCAGCTCGACGCTGGCGTTCGTCTCCGCGCTGACGTTGATCGTTCGCGCGGAGTGGTTCGCGCCGCTCCCGCCGAACGAGTACGTCCAGCCGATCCCGGCGAGCCGCGCGGCGTCGGTGAGCGTGAGCGCGATCGACTCCTGGACGTTCCCGGAGTTGCGGACGTGGAGCGGGACCTGCGCCTCCGTCGCGCCCAGGCCGGTCGTCTTCGACGTCGAGTGCGCGATCTTCACCCCCTCGTACGAGCCGACGACGACCTTCGGCGCGGGCGTCACGTTCCCCACCGACGTCCCGTTCTCGAGCTGGAACGAGATCGCGACGGGCGGATGGTCGACGACCGTCGACGCCGGGATCCCGACCCGCACGTCGCCCGACACGGCGGAGCCGCCCGGCGTCAACGACACGTTCGCCGCGCTGAAGTTGAACGTCCAGTACGCGGGCGAGCCGACCAGGTGGACCGTCTCGGGGACGTTGCCGGTGTCCCGGACGGAGTACGCGAACGACGCGTAGCCGATCCGGCCCTGGACCGTCACGTTCGCCGTCCTCGGGCCGACGAGCGCTCCGACCGCGACCGGGTGCTCGGGGACCGCGAGCGTCACGGCGACGGCGAGGTTCCCGGTCGACGCGATCGTCACGGACGACTTTCCGGTCGCGGTCGACGCGATGCCGCCGAGCGTCCCGGGGGCGGTCGCGCGGAGCAGGTAGCCGCCGGCCGGGAGGAGCACGTTGAGCGAGCTCCCGGGGGAGATCCCGGAGAAGGCGACGCGATTCCCTCCCGTGGCGCCGACGACCAGCGTGGCAGTGCCGACCGTCTGGTCGGCCGCGCCGGAGGCGACCACGGAGATCCTCGCGGTCTCCGCGGGGATGAGGGCGACGGACACGTGACCGGCGCCACCCGCCGCCGCGAGCGCGGAGGCGAAGCCGGCGAACGCCCCGCCGCTCGTCGGCGTGGTGTAGAGCGCGTACGAGCCGGGGACGAGGTGGAGCGAGAACGTCCCGTTCGGCGCGGCGACCTGGGAGACGTTCGTCGACGGATACGGACCGACGACCCGCACCGTCGCCGGGGTGATCGTCCCTAAGCTCGCGAGCTCGACCGTCCCGTTCACCCACGACCGGTCGACGACGCTCTCCATCGGGACGGTGCACGTCGCCGCCGACGTCCCGACCGGGCACGTCGTCCCGGCGACGACCGTCCAGGTCCGGTAGATCGACCCGTTCGTCCCGGTCGCGCGGACGGTGAGGTTCGCGGAGGCGGAGAAGTTCCGATCCGCCGGGAGGCTCGCCGAGAACGACCCCGACGAGAGGTTCGCGTCGACCGTCACGCCGGTCGCGCTCGAGAGGACGAGCGTCCCGTTGAACGCGAGCGTTTTGCGCGTCGTCGCGGAGACGATCGTGCCCGTCAGCTTCACCCCGGGCCGGACCAGCACGACCCGCGGGGTGATCGCCCCCGTCGAGGAGACGGTCACGGCGGTGAGGTTGTTGGTCTTCCCGGTGTCGCCGGTCGCGTTCGACACGGCGGTGTAATTCCCCGGCGCGATCCTAAAGCCGGCGAGGAACGCGGTCCCGTTCACCGTGCGCGTCTCCAGCGACGACGCCCGCAGGACGACGGTCGTGTTGGCCGCCGCGGTGCCGTGGGGGAGCGAGAGCGTCCCTCTCGCGAGGATCTGCGGGAGCACGGGGACGGTGACCGCCACCGGCGCCGAAGCGAACGGCACGCGGACCTTCAGCGGGGCGGCCGGTTCGTACAGCGTTCCGCCGCCGCTCACCGACGCGTAAGCGGTGATCGAGTAGGTACCCGGCTCGAGTTGCGTCGAGAACCGGGGACCGCCCGAATAGTAGCGGGAGACGGCGGTCGCGCTCTTCGAGGTGACGTTGAGGAGGACGGAGGTGCCGGCGGGCAGCCCCGAGACCGTGAGCGTCACGGGGACCGGCTTCGGGTTCAGCCGGTAGACCGACATCGTCGACAGCGTCTTCGCGCTGAGCCCGCAGGTCGTGTTGGCGATGTAGCCGGGGGCGGAGGCGGCGAGGCAGTACCCGCCCGACGCCAGCGGGACAGACGTCGGGAGGTAGAAGGTGAGCGACCCGTTCGGGCCGGCCGTCTGGGTCACCCGGGGTCCGTTCACGCCCTCCGTGATCGTCGCCGTCGCGTTGCCGACGGCGAGCGTCGTGTCCTTCGTGCTGTTCGCGAAGACGGAGAGGTGCGCCGTCGTGGCGCTCGTCGGCAGGAAGCCGAGCGCGGCGGTCGCGGTGAGATTGAACTGCTCGAGCTCGACCGAGGTCGTCGCGGTGCTGCCGGTCGTCCCGTCGAGCGCCAGGAGGTCGTACGACCCCTTCGGGAGCTCGAGCGCGAACGTCGCGTTCGAGGCGGTCCGCGCGACGAGCTCGCTCGCGCCCGAGCTCAGGTAGGCGACGAGCGCCCCGGAGGTGTTGCTGGCCGTCCCGGGCGAGACGATCCCCGTGAACAGCATCGCGGGCGTGAGGTCGATCGCGACGGAGGCGACCTGGCCGGCCGCGCCCGTCGTGACGCGGCCGAGCCCGGCCGCGAGCGATCCCCCGACGTACCCCAGGACGTAGACCGAGTAGTTGCCGACCGGCACCGTCGCCGTGGCGACGCCGCCCGAGCCGGTGACCGCGACCGTGCCGTTCGTGAGCACCTGGTTGACCGCGGACAGGCCCCCGTTCGCGGCGGCGGCGAACGTGAGGATCGGGGAGAGCCGGACCGAGGCGCCGATGACCGGACTCCCGGCGTCCGTCACCTGGATCGCGACCGACCCCATCGAGACGAGCGACAGCGGCACGGTGACCGACTGACCGGCGGTGCTCACCGTCGTCGGGGTCGCGGGCGAGCGCAGGAGCGATCCGGGGACGGTCGCCCGGACCGTGTAGTTGCCGATCGCGAGCGAGGCGAACTTGTACGCGCCGGACGACGGGGTCGTCATCCGGGCGACCCGCCCGCTCGCGTCGGAGATGGTGACGACCGCCCCCGCGTACCCCGTCCCTCCGGCCTGCGTGACGGTGCCAGCGATCGACGCGGGAGTGAGACCGGCGGAGGCGTTGGCGGCCTCTCCCGGCTTCACCAGCACCGCGCCGGCCGAGTAGGAGTGACCGAGGTACCGCACCGACACCGAGTAGTTGGCGGGCGGGACGTTCGGGAGGAGGTACGAGCCGCTCGCGTCGGTCGTCGCGCTCAGGACGGAGGTGTTGTCCGCCGTCCCGAAGGAGATCGTCGCCCCCGCGATCACGGGGTCGGTCTGGGGGACGTACTTGGACGAGTTGTTGGCGTTGTTCCAGTAGACCGTGCCCCGCAGCGACCCGGAGGTGAGGGAGTACGTCTGGACGAGCGACGGCGCATCGAAGCTGTAGCCGAGCGAATCCTGGACGACGAGCTTCACCGAGCGGAGGAGGTTGTCGCCGGCCTGGGTCATCTTGTTGAACGTCCCAGTGGTGAAGTTGAGCGTATCGTTCCCCGGCGGGAGGACGAGGGTGAACGTGCCGTTGGCGCTCGTCACCGCGGTCATGTGCGGGATCCCCCACCCGTCGTACACCGTCACGTGGATGCCGCCGTCCGGGCGGCCGTTCGAGGTCACGGTGCCGACGAGGGTCTGCCCCGGGTAGTAGGCGAGCATCGTCTCCCCGCCCTGGAAGTACGCGACCGCGGAGCCGTCGAACGTGCCGTTCGTCTTCTTCGCCTCCTCCTTCGCGTACGGGTAGTTCGCGGCGAGGCGGCAGCCCGAGCTGTTCGAGGCGTTCTTCACGCCCGCGCAGTAGTACGCGGTCCGGTAGACGATCTGGAAGTGCTGGAGCATCCAGCCCGGCTCCAGTCGGTCCGTCTCGGCGGCGCCGCCGAGGCCCGGGATCCCGCCGGCCTGGCCGACGTCCGTGCCGTTGTAGCCGATGTAGGTCCGGTAGAGGAACGAGTTGTAGAACGGCGCGAAGTAGTTGATCTCGTACTGCTCCGAAGCGAGCCCGCTCGGGACCGAGCCCAGCGGGTACGTCTCGTTGTTCGAGGCGAGCACGGTGACGTTGAAGAACGTCGACGGCATCCCTTCGGAGTCGATGACCCGCCCGGTCAGGTCGGCCGGCGCGTAGAAGATCCCGGTGTCGGAGCCGCTGAACGGGAACAGCCGGGAGTCGACCATCGCGTAGCGGATCGACCAGCCGGTGTACTCCTGGACGTCGTCGTACACCTGGGCGACGCGGGTCAGCGACAGCGCGCCCGCGAGGTAGTACGACGCCGTGAGGTACATCGCGTTGTCGTCCGTGATCGTGTTCGGGTTGACGGGCAGGTAGATGTCCGGGTGGGAGACGACCGTCGTGTAGTCCGCGGCGGTGTTGGTGAGGAGCCCCTCCAACTTCGCCACGTCCACCCCCTGACCCGCCAGCATCGCCTGGAGCGGGGCGGGAAGGTGGGACGAGTGGGTCGTGGTGAGCTCCGCGGAGAGGAGCGCGGTCGCGAGAACGGCGATCGCGAGCGACTCGTTCTGGGCGAGCAGGAACTGACCGGCCGGGTCGATCCCGTTCTGGAAGTTGTCGGCGACGCTCGGGTGCAGCCCCTGGTCGATCGCCTGGAATCCGTAGTCCCACCAGCTCACGAACGCCGGACGTTGCGGTTCGGGGACGTTCGTGTCCTGATGGCTGAGCCACGTGTACGCGGCGCTATCGTACTGGTTCGGGGTGTCGAGCGACGTCCCGGTCGCCCCCAGGTAGTTGCCCGCGGGCTCGGAGGCGTTCAGCTTGAGCCACGACGGGATCGAGTTGTTGATCTGGTCGGCGATCCCGCTCTTCGTGTTCCCCGGGATCCCGGCGTCGATCGCGAACCAGACGTTGGGGAGGACCATCGCGACGATGACGAGCAGGACGATCGCGTGCCGCGCCTTGAACGCCCGTCGGAACGCGGCGACCTGGCTCCCCCGGTCCGAGAGCGACGCGACGGTCCGCCGCAGGGTCGGGTAGCTGCCGACGTCGAGCGCGCGGTGGAGCGACTCGGCGGCGAGGAGGGCGTACGCGGGGCTTCCGACGAGGAAGAACTTCGTCGCCGAGATCGGCAGGTAGAGCGAGACGACCCCGTAGACGAGGAGCGCGATGTGGTAGCGCTTGAACTTGTGGCGGGCGAGCAGGTAGACGAAGATCGCGAGACCGAAGTACGCGAGGAAGAACGTGAACACCCCGTAGCCGACGACGAGCGCGTCGAACGACGGCGGCTGCGCCTCGGCGACGGTCGAGTAGATCAGCGTCTTGACGAAGTACCCCTGGCCCGTGACGATATCGGTCAGGTAGTGCGGCTCGAACACCTGGAGGAATAGCGCCGAGAGCCCCACCAGCCCCACGAGGGCGGGGATCGAAAAGACCCACGGGATGTCCCGCATCAGGAGGAACGGGAGCATCAGGGCGAGGACGCCGAACAGCAGCAGGACGGGGAGGTCGAAGAACGTCTTGAGGTCCCCTTGGACGAAGTAGTAGGGCGTCATCATCGGGATCGCGACCAGCCCGATGATCCACGTCGAGACGTAGAGGCCGAACGAGTCGACCTTGCGGATCCGCTCGATGATCATCGCGACCAGGAGCCCGACGCCGATCACGACGATCGCGTAGGTGTACCCCTGCCAGGAGAGCGCGAGCGCCCCGAGCGAGACCCCCGTGAACACCGACCATTTGACGGCCGTGTGCTCGCGATGGTAGAACGCCTTGAGCGCGGGCCAGAACGTCTCCGGCTTCGCGTAGCTCTCGATGTACCGGTGCGTTCCGAGCGCCTTCAGCGTTCGGATGTACGAGTAGACGACGACTAAGATCATGAAGGTGTAGAACGAGAGATAGTTCGCGTAGCCGAACGTCGACGAATCGATGCTCGCGCTCAGGAACGGCAGGATCATCGCCGCGATGAGCCCCGTCCGCTTGCTGCTGACCTCCCGTCCGATCAGGTAGAGCGGGAACACCTCGAGCGCGGCCCACAGCGGCCCCTGCAGGTCGAGGAACCAGGCGCCGGCGACGACCGCGTTCCCGCCGAAGAACGGCGCGAAGAGGATCCCCAGGATCGCGTTCATCCAGTCGAACAGCGGCTCGCGCGGGTTCGTCCCCCCGAGGGGGTACTTGAGCATCGGGTCGTGGACGAGGTTGTGACCCGTCATGATGATGTACGACATCACGCGGGAGTGGTAGTACGAGTCCGAGCCGCCCGCGTACGTGTACAGCGGGCCCCATTTCGCGATGATCGGGTACTGCCAGATCGTCCGGATCAGGAACGCGAGGGCGAACGACGTGAGCAGCAGGGCGACGGTCCACCCGTGCCGCTGCCACCAACCGGATTCCTCGTGCTCCATCCTAGGCGAATCCACCTCGGCCGGCGGCCGCGAGACTTAGGGGCGGTATAAATAGCCTACTCCGAGAAATCGGCGGCGGGAGCGGGGTCGGCCCCGGCGACGTGCTCCGGCCCGGCCGACGGCGCGTTCCGGGCGGAGGGCGACGGCCGCGGATCAGAACGGCCGACGGCACCGCGACCGGCCCGCTCGACACGGAGGCGCGACGGCCCGATCGCCCTCGGCCCCCGGGGGATCGCGCCGGAACGGGCGGGCCCGGGGAAGCCACGCCCTACCGGCGACCGACCCGCGGGAGGGCCACCCGAGCGAGCGCGGAGACGGACGCTCGCGGATCGGGAACGAACCCGGACCCCGCAATCCCCCGGCCGCCGGCGCCGGCGTGGTGGGGGGCGTGGAACGCCAGCACGAGGGAGACGGCGGCCCCGTGAACTCGGAACGTCTTCCCGTTCCCCGCCGTGTAGCCGCTCACCGAGCCGGTGTAGTACGAGTACGTACCGTTCTTGAGGGGAATCGTCACCGAGGGAAGCGGTGTCTCCCACCCCAGCTGCCCCGGATCGAGCTCGACCCACCACAGTTCGTCCGCTCCGAGTCCGGTGGCGGTGAACGACACCGAGTATCGGTACTCGATCGTCACCGTCACGGTCTCGCTCCGGCTCACTGTCAGATTGCCCGAGGGGTAGGGGTCGAGCGCCCCGGTCGCCAGGCTCTCGCTGATCCACTGGCCCGATCTCGGGGAGACGATCGTGAAGTTGTAGAGCGCCGGCGCCAGGTCGTGATACTTCACATTGACCCCGGTCGTGCACCGTTGGTCTCCGTCCAGCTCGACGCACCAGGACTGACCGCGCGCCAGGTCCCGCTCGTGGAAGGTCAGGACCGCCGTGGTCCCCTTCGCGAACGGCACCACCACCGCCTCGGGGTACGAGACCGCGAGGCCCCACGCATCCGCCGGTAACGACCCCCCGGCGACATAGTCCGACGGACCGGTCACCAGGGCATAGTACGACCCGCTCGGCACCGTGAAGGCGATCGACGGACGGGTGGAGCTCTCGACCGTCCCGTTCAACGCGGCCGACCAGCGGCTCCCCTTCGGGAGGCCGGACTCGGTAAAGACCACCGCGCACCGCACGCACGGCGGGCCGGAGCCGCTCAGCGAGTAGCCGGAGATCGTGGCGTAGGTCTGAGGGAGCGTGCCGAAGTCCGAGCCGGGCGACTCCACGAGCCATGCCGCGTACCCGTCGAAGACAATGGTCAGGTTCCCGGCTCCGGCCCACCCGGTCGCGGGTGTTTCCACGTAGAACGACTGGGCGACCGGAGTGACCCCGGAGACGTCCACGGAGAACGAATACATCGTTCCCGGGGCCGTCAGCTCGTTGAACGCCAGCTGGACGTAGAAGACGACATCGCTCGGGAGGTAGCCCGCCTCGCCCGGGGCGCGCAGGGTAGTGGTGTTCACCGGAGTGGAATGTACCCACTCGGGAACGTACTCGGTGTACGGGTTCGACGCGAAGAAAGCGCAGCCGGTCTGGTTCGGGATCGGGGGACACCCCGAGACGGTCGTGGACCCGGCCCGGTAGGTCGTGTAGTTGACGAGACCGGCCTGCCACTCGGACCGGACCACTCCTCCATCAATCCCGTTCAGGCAGTCGAGGCTCGTCCGGTTGCTGCCGAGCTCGATCGGGGTCGAGGCCGAGTCGTTCGCGCTGGGAGCGAGACAACTGACGTTCCCACCGCTGCCGTTGAAGGTCAGCCCCTCGACGAGGCCCGCGAACGTCACGCCGCTGGAGACGACCGAAACCCCGGCCGGCAAGCCGGAGTACTCGGTCGACCCCGGCGCCGGCGTCCCGGCGGTCGCCGACGGTGACCGGAGGAGGGGGGAGGTCCCTTCCTGGCCGCGCGGCGTTACGGCCGGTGTCGTGGTCGCGGCCG
>JASHXM010000010.1 GCA_030043545.1 Thermoplasmata archaeon
GTACCGGGCGAAATCCTCGGCGCCCATCAACGGCCGGGGCATCTCCACGGTCCGGTCGGCGCCGAACTCGGTGGCGAGCGCTCGAACGACCGTCCGGGTCGCCTCGGGCGGATTGATCAGCGCGGGGTATCCGCGGAGGTACGAGATCGTGACGCCCGCGCCGAGGCTCGACGCGACACCGCGTACCCGTCGGCGCAACGACCGCTCCATCAGGTCGCGGGTCTCGGAGCGGAGCGTCCGCACGGTCCCCTCGAGGACGACCTGATCCGGGAGGATGTTGTGCCGGGTCCCGCCGTGGATCTGACCGACGCTCACCACGACCGGATCGAGCGGGTCGCGGATGCGGCTGACGAGCGCCTGGAGCGCCGTGACGATCTCGGCCGCGACGAGGATCGCGTCCGGTCCCTGGTGGGGCGTCGAGGCGTGCCCGCCGCGGCCGCGGACGACGATGCGGAACGTGTCGGCCGCGGCCATCGCGGGACCGATCGTCCATCCGACGGATCCGAGCGCTACGCCCGGGTCGACGTGCTGGCCGACGACGAAGTCGACCCGGGGCTCGTCGAGCGCCCCTCGTTCGATCATCGGCAACGCTCCCCCGACGTCGCCGTCCTCCTCCGACGGTTGGAACAGGAGCTTCACCGGGCCGCCGAGGCGCCCGGCCCGTCGGGTCAGGATCGCCGCCGCCCCGAGCAACGCCGCCATGTGCACGTCGTGCCCGCAGGCGTGCATGGCGCCCGGCGTGCGGGAGCGGAACGGCAGTCCGGTCTGTTCGGTGAGCGGCAGCGCGTCCATGTCGGCGCGGAGCGCGACGACCGGGCCGGGCCGGTCCGGCCCGATCACCGCGACGACCCCCGCGAGTCCGTCGAACGTCCGGCTGCGCAGCCCGAGCTCGTCGAGCGCCTGGACGACCTTGGCGCGGGTCCGGAGCTCGTGCCCGGAGAGCTCCGGCTCCTGGTGGAAGGCGGCCCGCCACGCGCGCATCGCGGGCAGCACCTGGCGAGCGGCCGGCGTCCACGCCTCCGGGACGCGGGTCATCGCCCGCGCACCGGCCGGCGTGTTATAACCCGCGTCGCGGGAGCTCGGGCGCGCGGCGAGCGGACGAGCTCGACGATCCGTCGCGCGGGTCGAAGGTCGTCGACCTCCGCGACGTCCGGCCCCGGCGGGCGAGGCCGGGCGAATCGGTTGAACCAGATCGGTCGCACGCCCGCGCCCAGCGCCCCTACCACGTCCCACTCCCACGAGTCGCCGATCATGACGCTCCGGTCGGCCCGGGCGCCGAGACGGGCGAGCGCGAGGTCGAAGATCCGGGGGTCGGGTTTGTGGACGCCGACCGCGGCGGAGGCGACGAGCGTGTGGACGTCGTCCCGGATGCCGAGGAACCGGAGCTTGCGCTCGGGTTCGTAGGCGTTGTTGTTCGTGACGACCGCGACCGGAGCGACCGCCGCGAGCCGTCGGACGAGCGTCGCCGCGCCCGGCACCGGGCGCCGGAGCGCGTCGTACGCCCGCCGGTAGGCGGTCGCCAGCACCTTCGCCCGCCGCGCCGAAGCGCGGCCGCCGTGCTCCTCCACGAGCCGGCGCCACCGGACCGCCCGGGCCTCGGCGGTCGTCAGCTCTCCGTGGAGCACCCGCGAATGGGTCGCGTTGAGCAGCTCGCCGTACCGTCGGGCGAGCCGGTCGAGCGGGACTCCCGCGAACTCGGGAACGAGGTGCCGGGTCCGGCCGATCGCTCGCCGGACCGTGAGCGTGTGATCGAAGAGCGTGTCGTCGAGGTCGACGAGGACCCCGACGCCGCCCCCATCACCGGACGCGACCGACCTTCCCACGACCCCGGGGAGGAGCTCCGGCCGAATAGCTCTCCGCCGCGGGCGGAGCCCCGTCCGGTCGGCGCGCCTCGAGAGGAAACTAGGACTACTTTTTATATGAGTGCTTTCTTACTGAAATAGGTAAAAGGGGCGTCGCGCTCTCGGGCCGAGCCCTCGAAGGTACAGATCATGGCGAAGATCATCGGGATCGACTTGGGAACGAGCAACTCGGCGGCGGCGCTGCTCGAAGGCGGGCGGCCGACGATCATCCCCAGCGCCGAAGGGACGACGGTCGGCGGCGGGAAGGCGTTCCCGTCGTACGTCGCGTTCACGAAGGACGGCCAGCTGATCGTCGGGGAGCCGGCCCGCCGCCAGGCGATCTCGAACCCCGAGGGGACGGTCACCGCGTTCAAGCGGAAGATGGGGACCGACTACCACTACACCCTGCACGGCAAGCCGTACACGCCGCAGCAGCTCTCGGCGTTCCTCCTCCAGAAGATCAAGCGGGACGCCGAAGCGTTCGTCGGCGAGAAGGTCGAGAAGGCGGTGATCACCGTACCGGCCTACTTCAACGACAACCAGCGGCAGGCGACGAAGGACGCCGGGGCGATCGCCGGTCTCGAGGTCGTTCGGATCATCAACGAGCCGACGGCCGCGTCGCTCGCCTACGGCCTCGACAAGGCCGGGAAGAACCAGAAGATCCTCGTCTTCGACCTGGGCGGCGGGACGCTGGACGTCACCGTCATGGAGTTCGGCGACGGCGTCTTCGAGGTCCTCTCGACGAGCGGCGACACGCAGCTCGGCGGGACCGACATGGACAACGCGGTCACCGAGTGGATCGCCTCCGAGTTCCAGAAGGAGTCCGGCATCGACGTCCGCACCGACAAGATGGCGATGCAGCGGATCCGCGACGCTGCGGAGAAGGCGAAGATCGAGCTCTCCTCGACCGCGGAGACGCAGATCAACCTCCCGTTCCTGACCGCCACCCACGAGGGCCCGAAGCACCTCGCCCTGCCGATGACCCGGGCGAAGCTGGAGGAGCTCGTCCGCCCGATCGTCGACCGGTGCCGGGCGCCGATCGATCAGGCGGTCCGCGACGCGAAGGTCGAGCGGAGCGAGATCGCGCGGGTCGTCCTCGTCGGGGGTCCGACGCGGATGCCGCTCGTGCAGAAGTTCCTGGAAGGGGCCGTCGGCCGCCCGATCGAGCGGGGCGTCGACCCGATGGAGTGCGTCGCGATGGGCGCGGCGATCCAGGGCGGCGTCCTCGCGGGCGAAGTGAAGGACGTGCTCCTGCTCGACGTCACCCCCCTCTCGCTCGGCCTCGAGACGATGGGCGGCGTCTTCACGCACCTGATCGAGCGGAACACGACGATCCCGAGCCGCAAGAGCCAGACGTTCACCACCGCTGCCGACAGCCAGTCGACCGTCGAGATCAAGGTGTTCCAGGGCGAGCGTCCGATCGCCGACGACAACGTCGCGCTCGGGAGCTTCCTCCTGACCGGCATCCCGCCGGCGCCGCGCGGCGTCCCCCAGATCGAGGTGACGTTCGACATCGACGCGAACGGGATCCTCAACGTCGCGGCGAAGGACACGGCCACCGGCCGCCAGCAGGGGCTCACGATCTCCGCGTCGAACAAGCTCTCGAAGGACGAGGTCTCCCGGATGGTGAAGCAGG
>JASHXM010000100.1 GCA_030043545.1 Thermoplasmata archaeon
TTCTTCCTCGAGATGTGGCGGCCCGGGCTCTGGAGCCGTCGGTTCCCGACGCGCGAGCTCGCGTTCGTCGCCGCGTTCGCGACCGCCACGTTCGGATTCTGGTTCTACGGCACGCACACGTTCGTCGCGAAGGTGCTCCTCCCCGGCTTCGGCGGCAGTTCGGTCGTCGGCTTCGGCGCCTTCGAGGGGGCCGCGCTCGTGGTCGTGCTCCTGGCGGGCGTCGTCATCCGGTGGCGGCGGGGTCGCCCGACCCGTCGGCGTCGGTGGGTCCGGCTGCCGACCGACCGGAGCGTGGTCCGCGACGCGGCGGCGCTCGCCGTCGGGATCTTCGGCGCGGTCTCCCTTCTCCTCGTCGTCCCGATCCCCGGTACGACCCAGCACACGACCGCCTCGGCGATCGTCTGGTACGTCCCGGTGCTCGGGCTCGGCCTCGCGTGCGCGGGGAGCCGCCGCGTCCTCTCGACGGCCCGGATCGGGCCGTTCGCGCTCACCTGGCTCGGCGTCCTCGGGGCGTCGGCCGGGGCGACCCTCGGCCTCGCCGGGCTCGGCTCGCTCGGACACGGCTACGCGACGGTCGGCGCGTTCGCGTCGGCGCTCTCGCCGTCGCGCCACGCCGAGTACCTGATCATCCCGGTCGGGCTCCTCGCCGCGATCGGGATCGGCCGGCTGATCGCGCGAGCCGGCGATCGGGCCGGCCGCCGCGCGATCGTCGCCGGCGCCGTCGCCGCCATCGTCCTCCTGGCCGGGAACGCCGCGATCGTCTACCCGCCCCAGGCGGACCTAGGGGGATTCGAAGAGGGGCTCACGCACGGCGACGCGGCGATCTGGATGTGGATCGGGATCGCCGAGGCGCCGAACGTCACCGTCGCCTCCGACCACCGGCTGAGCTCGATGATCTTCGGGGTCGACGGGAATCCCGCCACGTGGGTGACGACGCCGGCCTTGTTCAACGGGACCGATCCGAGGGCGGCGACGCAGGAGCTGATCGAGTCGGGGGTGCCGAACCCCGCCCACCCCCGGCCGATCGACCTGGTCGTCGTCGACTCGGTGATGTACGGCGGCGTCGCCCTCTCCCCGTCGGGCCTCGCCGTTCCGCTCGGTCCGGGGGCGATCGCCTGGTTCGAGTCGGCGCCGTTCCTGCCGCTCTACGAGAACGGCCGGGACGTCGTCTACCTCGTCGTCGTCACGCTGCTCCCCGTCCGGTAGGGGACGAGGGTCCCGTCGCGGCGCCACTCGAGCACCGGCGCCGCGGCGGTCGCGGCGAGCTCGCCGAGCAGGCGGGCGGCCCAGCCGAGCTTCGCCCGCTTGCGGGCGGCCCGAGCGGGTTCGTCGTCGGCGACGCGCTCGAAGTCGAACCCCCAGAGGAGGATCGCGCGGGCCCCGACCGCCTCGGCGAGGTACGCGCCCCGGTCTCCGTCGGTGAACCCCCCGACGTCGAGGAGCGCGGACCGGGGCGGTCCGGCCCACGACCCGGCGAGCTCGCCCGGGAACTCCGGGACCCACCGCTCGAGCGCCTCGACGTTGTCGCCGTGGGCGTGAACGACGACCAGGCTCCCCCGCTCGTTCGCCGCCACCTCGCTCGGGACCGGACCGTCCAGGTCGCTCGCGATCACGGCCGGGACGATCCCGGCGCGCAGGCAGGCGACCGTCGCCCCGTCCGCGGCGACGATCCGGGGCCGGTCGAACGCGGGAGGGAGGCGCCAGAGGGGGGGCGGGCCGGCGTCCGGCGCATCGCCGACGACGATCGCATCCCCGCCCTCGAGGCGCGGCGCGATGCGGGGGAGCGGCTCGCGTCGGTCGGCCGGTCGGAGCAGGCGCTCGAGCGTCGCCGCGGCAGCCTCCTCCCGCGCGTACGGGAAGCCGAATTCGCGCCGGATCGCCTCGTATCGCGGTGCCCACGCGTCGTACCGCACGCCCGTTCCCCGGCGGAGCGCCGCCGGTTGCGCCAACCCTTTATAATGAAGCCGATGCTCGGACGCTCGAGGACGGACGGTAGATGCGACCGCTCGCGCAGGAGATCCTCGCCCACCTCCCCGGGGAGGGCCGGAAGGGCGTGGCCGAGCCGCCGCCCCCCCCGTCGAACGACGACGCCGAGCTGGAGGCGGTCCTCGCCTCGCTGAAGACGAACATCAAGGTCGTCGGCTGCGGCGGCGGCGGCTGCAACACGATCAACCGGCTCGCGGAGGAGGGGCTCTCCGGCGCCGAGATGGTCGCCTGCAACACCGACGCGCAGCACCTGCTCGCGATCCACGCGCCCCGGAAGATCCTCCTGGGCCGCCGGTTGACCCGGGGCCTCGGCGCCGGTGCGCTCCCCCAGGTCGGCGAGCAGGCGGCGCGGGAGGCCGAGGACGAGCTCAAGAAGACGCTCCAGAACTCCGACATGGTGTTCATCACGCTCGGGCTCGGCGGGGGGACCGGGACCGGCTCGGCGCCGGTCGTCGCGCAGTGCGCGAAGGACGCCGGCGGCGGCAACCCGCTCACGATCGCCGTCTGCACGCTCCCGTTCAGCTCCGAAGGGCTCGTCCGCCAGGAGAACGCGATGTGGGGGCTGGAGCGGCTCCGCTCCGCAATCGACACGGTGATCACGATCCCGAACGACCGGCTCCTGGAGCTCGTGCCCCGCCTCCCGATCCAGACCGCGTTCAAGGTCGCGGACTCGGTGCTGGCGCGGGCGATCCGCGGCATCACCGAGATCATCACCCGGCCGGGGCTCGTCAACCTCGACTTCAACGACCTCCGCACGATCATGAAGGGCGGCGGCGTCGCGCTGATCGGGATCGGCGAATCCGAGAGCGAGAACCGCGCCGAGGACGCCGTCCTCGAGGCGATCAACTCGCCGCTCCTGCACGTCGAGATCGCCGGCGCGACCGGGGCGCTCATCAACGTCACCGGCGGTCCGGACATGACCGTCAGCGAGGCGCAGAAGGCGGCCGAGGTCGTCCAGAAGACGATCAGCCCGAACGCCCGGATTATCTGGGGTGCGGCCGTAGACCCGACGATGCAGAGCACGATCCGGGTGATGCTGGTCGTCACCGGCGTTAAATCGCCCCAGATATTCGCCGGGAGCGCGCCGACCCCCGCGGCCCGCCGCGCCGGGCCCGAGATCGACGTCGTGCACTAGGACGGTTCCTCGATGGCGTTCCTCGACCGCGCCCGCCACGCCCAGGACGAGTTCGACGGGCGCCTGCGCGGGGTGGGCCATGGAAAGTACGGCCGTATCCTGCGGATGGCGCGCCGACCGACCTCCGACGAGTACGTGAAGGTGCTCGAGGTGACGGCGCTCGGCGCCGCCGTGATCGGTCTCACGGGGTTCGCGATCTACATCTTCTTCAGCCAGGCGGGCCCGTGGATCTGGGCCCACCTCGTCCTCGCGCCGTAGGCCCCCCGGACGGTTCACCGATGGAGGGCGGCGAGCACGACGAGGGGATCGGCCTCCTCTCCGGAGCGCCGGTCGTCGCTCCCAAGAAGGCGGAGCCGGCTCCGGTGGCGGCCCCGTCGATCGCTGCGCCCGTGGCGCCGGTCGTCCCCGCGAAGGTCGACATCGGCCGGCTGCTGACGCTCGCCGCCGCCGACGACCCGACGCGGTCGGTCACGGCGGAGACCGTGACGACGATCTCGGCGGTCCTCACGAGCAAGGCGACCGAACCGATCGATGCGACCCTCGTGATCGAGGTCGCCTATACGTCGACGTACCCCGGGGAGGGGGCGGAGTGGCCGGTGATGTGGCTGCCCCCGGGGAAGCGGACGAAGACGGAGCTGTTCCCGCGGAAGGAGAAGCAGACCGTCCACCTCCTCCCCGGCCAGGGGGTCCCCCTGACGTTCGAGATCACCGCCCCCGTCGGGGTCCGCTACGGGGACCGGGCCGAGGTCCGGCTCGCCGTCGAGCCGCCCGACGGCGGCAGCGCCCCCAAGCTGACGCTCGCGTGCATCGCGCGGCAGGCAGTCCTCGCGATCAAGACCTCCCGCGGCTACGAACGCGAGGTCGCCGACACGCTGCTCGGACGCACCGAGGAGAAGTCGGACGTCGTCTTCGCCCTCCTCGTGCCGTCCGCGCTCCGCGGCTATGTCTTCGCCGAGGGGATGAGCTTCGAGGGGGTCCGCGAGATGCTGAAGGGGATCCGCAAGGCGCGGGGCCTCGTCGAAGGGGAGACGACGCTCAAGGAGGTCGAGCCGCTCCTCGTCCCGAAGATCACGGTCGAAGGGTTCGTCGAAGGAGCGATCGTCGAGCTGATCTCGGGGCCGTTCAAGGGCGAGAAGGCCCGGGTCAAGAAGATCGACCAGGCGAAGGAGGAGATCACGGTCGAACTGATCGAAGCGGTCGTCCCAATCCCGGTGACGGTCCGCGGCGACCACGTGCGCATGCTCGAGAGGGGAGGGGCGAAAGGTGGCGGATGAGGTGAGCGTCCTGGTGGAAGGCGGCAAGGCGGCGGCCGGCGCGCAGCTTGGCTCCGCGCTCGGACCGCTCGGCGTCAACGTAGGACAGGTCGTCGCGAAGATCAACGAGGAGACGAAGCAGTTCGCCGGGATGCGCGTGCCGGTCGTCGTCAAGGTCGACGCCGCGACCCGGTCGTTCACGCTCGTCGTCGGGCGACCCCCGGTCGCCGCGCTCCTGCTCAAGGAAGCGAAGAAGGAGAAGGGGTCGGGGAAACCGAAGACGGAGCCGGTCGGCGACGTCGATCTTGCCGCGGTCCGCCGGATCGCCGAGGCGAAGGGCGAGGACCTGTTCGGCCGGTCGATCGAGGAGAAGATGAACCAGGTGATCGGGACGTGCGTCTCGCTCGGGCTCACCGTCGGCGGCGAGGACCCGCGGACGGTCCTCAAGGGCCGGACCGCCGCCCGAGGGAGCCGATGATGGGCGGTCCCGGAGTGCCGCCGGACCTCACGAACGCCGAGATCGTCGACTACTCGGTCGCCGAGGGCGACGGACGCCTTCGGCTGAAGCTCAAGGACGGCTCGGTGATCGAGGTCCGGCTGGAGATCATGAACGTGCTGCGCGCCGGGAACGACCCCAACACGGGTCTTCCGACGTACGTCGTCCAGTCCGCGAACCTGACCCGGCTCGTCGAGTCGCCGAAGGAGCTTCGGAAGGCGCCGCTCCGTCCCGGCAGCCGCGACGCGAAGGCGCTCCCCGGCTTCGGCTGAGCCGGCGGAAGTAGACCCCCCCCCAAAAAAGGCGCCGGGGAGGTCGGCGGGATCCGCCGGCCTCCCCGGGGGTGGACCCGCTACTGGACCGCGACCTGGACCTCGTCGCTCGAGGTCGGGTGCTGCTTCGGGAGCTCGAGCTCCAGGAGTCCGTTCTCGAGCTTCGCCTTCGCCGCGTTGGCGAGGACGGGCTCGGGCAGCTCCAGGGAGCGGTAGTACGCGGCGGAGCGACGCTCGCGGTGGAGCAGCTCCTTCGCGTCCGACTCCTTCGTCTCCTCGGAAGAGCCGCGGATCTCGACCGACGTCCCGCGGATGCGGACGTCGATCTTCTCCTTCGGGATCCCGGGGAGCTCGGCGACGATCTTGTAGGCGGCCCCGGTGTCGCTCACGTCGGTCCGCGGCGCGCGGAACCCGCCGTCGCGGGGGAAGCCCCCCACCGCGGCGAGGCCGAACGGCGCGATCCCGAACGCGTCGAAAAGCCCGGCGCGGAGATCGTCGAACCACGGGTCCCAGTCGGCGGACGGCGCAGGGTGGCTCTCGGTCGTTCGAAGTTC
>JASHXM010000101.1 GCA_030043545.1 Thermoplasmata archaeon
GCCGTGATGCCGGTCTGCTCGAAGGTCGAGCCGCAGCTGCTCGAGACCCGGCCCAATCACTTCGTCGCCTGTCACCTCTACCCGTCGGGCCGGCCCGAGGTGTTCGCCGAGCTTCCGGGCGCTCCCGGGACGCCGCTCCCCACCGCCCCCGACCGCCCGCTCGCCTCCTGAGGGTCGACCGGGCCGATGGCGTCGACCGACGACACCCTCGGTCGCCTCAAGTCGGCGCCCGACCCCGGCACGATCACTCCGGAGGAGGAGACGGAGGTCGAGGCCCAGCTCGCCCGCGTCCGGGACGAGAAGGCTCGGGCGCTCCG
The DNA here is from genome assembly GCA_030043545.1 of Thermoplasmata archaeon. Classification (GTDB taxonomy): domain Archaea; phylum Thermoplasmatota; class Thermoplasmata; order Lutacidiplasmatales; family UBA184; genus Lutacidiplasma. Next base: position 318 of record JASHXM010000101.1, read on the forward strand.
GGACCCCGGCCCGTCGTGGAGGGAGTGGTTCCTGTACCACGCCGCGAAGTGGTACCTCGGCCTCGCGTTCCTGATCGTGCTCGCCTGGGAGATCGGCTACCTCCTCCCTCCGTCGAGCGTCACCCCCGACGTCGTCCTCCCGCTCGTCGTCGGGACCGTCTACGCGATGTTCCTCGCCTATCAGATCCTCTGGCACCGGCCGTCGGCCGGCCCGTCCCGGTCCGCCCGCCACCGGTCGCGCAGCCGGCTCCTCCGCCCGGTCGCGTTCGGCCGGTGGACGCCGGAGGCGGCGGCCGCGCGAGCGGGACTGGTGCTCCCGCCCCCCGAGACCGGCCCCGATCCGCGCGAGTTCCTGTAAGGTCGCGGGCGGCGCCCGCGGCCGTCCCTTAATATCGTGAGGAGTTCGCGACGCCGTGCCGACCCCGGCCCGGCTCCGGCTCGCGCCGTCCCTGCTGAGCGCCGACTTCGCCGCGCTCGGTGACGCGGTCCACGCCGCGGAAGCCGGCGGGGCGGACGCGCTCCACCTCGACGTGATGGACGGACATTTCGTGCCGAACCTCTCCTTCGGCCCGTCGCTCGTCGCCGCGGTCCGGTCCCGGACCCGCCTCCCGCTCGACGTCCACCTGATGATCGAGGAGCCGCAGCGGTACCTGGAGGCGTTCCGGAACGCCGGGGGGGACACGCTCGTCTTCCATCTCGAGGCCCGCGGAGAGCCGGCGGAGACGGTCCGGGCGATCCATCGCCTCGGCGCCCGGGCCGGGGCGGCGATCCGACCCGACACGCCGCTCGACCGGGCCGCTCCGCTGCTGCCCGAGTTGGACCAGCTCCTCGTGATGAGCGTCCATCCCGGCTTCTCGGGGCAGAAGTTCCTCCCCGAGGTGCTGCCGAAGGTCGAGGAGGGGCGGCGGAAGCTCGACGCGATCGGGACCGGCGGGTACGTCTCCATCGACGGGGGGATCACACCCGACACGGCGGTCGCGGCCGCCCGGGCCGGGGCGACGTTCTTCGTCTGCGGCAACTCCGTGTTCGCCGGCGGGCCGGTCGCCGGGAACCTCGCCCGGCTGAGGAGCGCGGTCGAACGCGGGGCGGCGGATGCGGTTCGCTGAGCTCGCCGCCGCCTACGAGCGGCTCGAGGCGACGACGAAGCGCCTCGAGATGCGCGGCATCCTCGCGGAATTGTTCCGACCGCTCCCGGCCCCGGAGCTCGGTCGGGTGCTCTACCTCTCGCAGGGCCTCCTGCGCCCGGAGTACGAGGGGGTCGAGCTCGGCGTCGCCGACTCGCTCGCGCGGAGGGCGGTCGCGATCGCCTCCGGGGCCGAGGAGTCCGCGGTCGCGACCCGGGCGAAGGCCGTCGGGGATCTCGGCACCACGGCGCAAGAGCTGCTCGCGAGCCAGAGCCGCCTCCCCGGCGGCTCTCCGCTCGAGGTCGCGGAGGTGTACGCGGGGTTCGAGTCGATCGCCCGCGCGAAGGGGGAGGGGTCGCAGGAGGTGAAGGTCCGGACGGTCGCCGAACTGCTCGCCCGGGCGACGCCGTTGGAGGCGAAGTACCTCACGCGGTTCGTCGTCGGGACGCTGCGCGTCGGGGTGCGCGAGATGACGATCCTGGACGCGCTCGCGACGGCGTTCGCCGACGGCTCGAAGGAGGAGCGCGGCAAGATCGAGGCGGCGTTCAACCTCTCGAGCGACTTGGGCCTCGTCGCGACGACGCTGGCGGAGCGGGGGACCGCCGGTCTCGCGGGGATCGAGCTCGAGGTCGGACGGCCGGTCCGCCCGATGCTCGCCGAGCGGGAGCCGACGCTCGAGAAGCTGCTCGAGCGGCTCGGCGGTCGGGCGGCGGTCGAGATCAAGTACGACGGGCTTCGGGTCCAGGCCCACATCCCGCGCCGCGGGCCGGTGCGCCTGTTCTCCCGGCGCCTCGAGGAGATCGGCGCCCAGTTCCCGGAGCTGCTCGACGCCCTCCCGGCGGCGGTCCGGGAGGGCCCGTCGATCGTGGAGGGCGAGTGCGTGCCGATCGACCCCGACACCGACGAGATCCAGCCGTTCCAGGAGGTGTCGCGGCGTCGGGGGCGCAAGTACGACCTCGACCGGATCCAACGGGAGATCCCGGTCTGCCTCTTCCTGTTCGACGTCCTCCTCGCCGGCGGCACCCCGGTCTACGGGCTCGACTTCCCCGAGCGCCGGTCCCGGCTCGAGGGGCTCGTCGCGCCCGGCGATCGGATCCGGCTCGCGACCCAGCGCGTCGTGACGACCCCCGAGGAGGCCGGGCGGTTCCTCGACGAGTCGATCGCCGCGGGGGGCGAGGGACTGATGGCGAAGTCGATGAAGCCGGGGAGCGGCTACCGCGCCGGGGCCCGGGGCTTCTGGTGGATCAAGTACAAGCGGGACTACACGGTCGGCCTCGTCGATTCGATCGACGGGGTCGTCATCGGCGGCTTCCACGGCCGGGGACGGCGCGCCGGTCGGTTCGGCGCGTACCTGCTCGCCGTCTACGACCCGACCCGCGATCGCTTCGAGTCGTTCTCGAAGGTCGGGAGCGGGTTCGACGACGCCGCCTTGGCCGCGATGCCGGACCGACTGAAGGGATTCGAGTCGGACGAGAAGCCGCCGCGGGTCGACTCGGGGATCGAACCGGACCGCTGGTTCCGTCCCGGCGTCGTCCTGGAGGTCCGCGGAGCCGAACTGACGATCTCGCCGGTCCACCGCGCCGCCGAGGGGACCGTCCGCCCCGGGACCGGCCTCGCCCTCCGGTTCCCCCGGTTCACGGGCCGGATCCGGGACGACAAGGGCCCGACGGAGGCGACGACCAGCGCGGAACTGCTCCGGATGTACCGGATGCAGGTCCGTCAGGCCGCCCCGACCTCCGACGACGCGCCCGAGCCCTGACGCGCCGCGTCGGTCCGCCCCTCGGGCCGGCCGACGCGCCCGTGCGACCAAACACATAAGAAGGGCTGCCTCGCTGCGAGCCGCCGGGTACGGGCCATGCTCGTCGAGATGACCGAACTGATGGGTCGCCAGATCTACACGCCGGACGGACGCCTCCTCGGGGAGGTCGACAACCTCGTCGTGGACGTCGAGGGCGCGAAGATCGACGGCCTGTACGTCGACGAGACGAGCCCGATGTTAGTGGACGACTCGCGACCGACCAACGTTCCGTACCGCTGGGTGTCGGCCGTGAACGACGTCGTCCTGCTGAAGTACTTCCCGCGACGCGTGTCGCTCAAGAAGCCAGCCGGACGCGCCGCCAAGGACGAGACCCCCGCGGTACCCGCCCGCTAGGGCGGCGCGGGGATAGCCAAGCTTGGTAACGGCGCAGGACTTAAACGGCGGCCCCGCCGCCGAAGAGATCCTGCCGCGAAGGCGTTCGCCGGTTCAAATCCGGCTCCCCGCTTTCCCTCCCGGCGGCACGGCGTCGGCAACGATTTCGTCCGGGGGCGGCTGGCCGCCCTGTGCGCCGGGCCGAGCTCGTCCGCCTGCTCGAGCGGGTACCCCCGTTCCCGTCGCCGAAGGCTGACCTGGAGCAGGTCGCGACCCCTTCCGAGGCGGCCGCCACCTTGCTGGAGACGGCCGAGCGGCTGGACGGGCTCGCCGGCCGTTCGGTCCTGGACCTCGGCTGCGGCACCGGACGGCTGGCGCTGGGGGCCGCGGCGCTGGGGGCCCGTCCGGTCCGCGGGATCGACGCGGACGACACCGCGCTCGCCGTTGCCCGGGACGCGACGGCCGAGCTCGGGCTGGAGGTGACGTTCGAGCACCGGCCGGTCGGGCCGGACGGAGCGCCCGCCGACCTCGTCGTGATGAACCCGC
>JASHXM010000102.1 GCA_030043545.1 Thermoplasmata archaeon
GAGGCGGTGATGCTCGGCGAGCCGTACTTCCTCTCGCGCCCGCGCGTCGTCGGTGTCGAGCTCACCGGAGCGCTCCCGGCCGGCGCGACGGCGACCGACCTGGTGCTCACCGTCACCCGTCGGCTGCGGGAGAAGGGGGTCGTCGACCGGTTCGTCGAGTTCGTCGGCCCGGGCGTCTCCCTCCTATCGGTCCCCGACCGGGCGACCGTCTCGAACATGTGTCCGGAATACGGCGCCACGGCCGCCTGGTTCCCGATCGACGAGGCGACGATCACGTACCTTCGCGCCACGGGCCGTCCCCCGGAGGAGATCGCCCGGGTCGAGGCGTACGCGCGAGCCGTCGGGCTGTGGGGCTCCCCCGCGGCGGGCGCGCTCGACTTTGACGAGACGCTCGCGATCGACCTGGGTGCGATCGTGCCGACGCTCGCGGGCCCCCGGAACCCCGACGAGAGCGTCCCGCTCGACGCCGCGGCGGCGTCGTTCCGGTCGGCCCTGACGGCGTACCGGCGGGGGCGTCCGCACCGCCGGCCCGATGGGAACGGCGGCCGGGTGCACGACGGCGCCATTGTGATCGCCGCGATCACGAGTTGCACGAACACCTCGAACCCGTCCGTGATGGTCGGAGCGGGGCTGATCGCCCGGAAGGCCCGGTCGCTCGGGCTCTCCGTCCCCCCGCACGTCAAGACCTCCCTCGCACCGGGTTCGAAGGTCGTTACGGATTATCTTGGGCGGGCCGGCCTCCTCGCCGATCTGGAAGCGCTCGGCTTCGGGGTCGTGGGGTACGGCTGCACGACGTGCATCGGCAACTCGGGACCGCTCCCGGACGCCGTCGCGGCGGCCGTGGAGGCGGACGACCTGTACGTGGCGGCCGTGCTGAGCGGCAACCGCAACTTCGAGGCCCGGATCCACAACCAGGTGCGGGCGAACTACCTCGCGTCCCCGATGCTCGTCGTCGCCTACGCCCTCGCGGGGCGGATGGACCTCGACCTCACCCGGGAGCCGCTCGGTCACGGGCCGGACGGGAGCGCGGTCTTCCTGAAGGATCTCTGGCCGGAGCCGGCGACGGTCGCCCGTCTGGTCGCCGAGAACGTCCGCTCGGAGATGTTCGCGAAGGAGTACCGAGCGATCGAGGTCGGCGACTCCCACTGGGAGGGGCTCGCGACCCCGACCGGGCCGCTCTATCCATGGTCGGCGGGATCGACGTACCTGGCGGAGCCCCCGTACCTCTCCCTGCCACCCCCGATACTGCCCGGAGAGGACGGCCGCCTCGCGGTCGGCGCCCGCGTGCTGGCGTTGCTGGGCGACCGCGTCTCGACGGACCACATCTCGCCCGCGGGGGAGATCCCGGCGGGCACGCCGGCCGGCGACTTCCTCGCCGCCCGGGGCGTCGCGCCGGCCGACTTCAACACGTACGGCGCCCGCCGGGGCCACCACGACGTGCTCGTCCGGGGGACGTTCGCGAACGTTCGGCTCAAGAACGCCCTCGCCGGCGGCAAGGAGGGCGGATGGACGACCCACCTGCCGTCGGGCGAGCTCGTCTCGATCTTCGACGCCGCGCAGCGGTACGCGCAGGAGCGGGTGCCCCTCCTGGTGATCGCCGGCCAGGGATACGGACAGGGGAGCTCGCGCGACTGGGCCGCCAAGGGGCCGCGGCTGCTCGGGGTGGTGGCGGAGATCGCAGAGAGCTTCGAGCGGATCCTTAGGACGAACCTCGTCGAGATGGGGGTGCTCCCGCTCGAGTTCGAACCGGGGGTCTCCGCTGGGTCGCTCGGACTCTCCGGGCGGGAGACGTACGCGCTGAAGGCCGAACCCGGCCGTCCGTTCGGACCGGGCGGCCGGGTCGAGGTCGTCGCGACGCCCGCGAACGGGTCCCCGATCCGATTCTTCACGAAGGTGCGCCTCCACTCCGAGACCGAGCTCGAGTACTATCGGGCCGGGGGGATCCTCCCGTACGTGACCGCCCGACGGTTCACGCCCCGGCCCGGGACGTAGCCGAAGTCGCGACGTGAGAGTCGACCCGCGCCGCCGAAGTCGCGCTCGCTCTCGGATTTCCGGGGTCGGCCGCGACGGGAGTCTTGATACGGCTTTCTCCCTTACGGGCCCGTCCTCGAACGGGGGGACCTATGACCGGGGTTATACTACACGCAACGAGGTCACGCGAAGCGCTCTACCGCCGCTCGGCCGCGCTCGGGGTCGTCCTGCTGATGGTCGTCTCGGCGTCGGTCGCGGTCACGTCGGCGCTCGTGGCCGCCGACGCGGTCGCCGCCGCGCACCCCGCGTCGACCACCTCGGTGACGGAGAGCTTCCCCACGGTCTCGGTCGGCGGTGCCGCGCCCGCCGCCGCCGCTCCGGCCGCCCCCGTTGAGCCCCGTTCGACCTCCGTCGCTCCGGAGCGCGTTCCGTTCGCGCCGGGCGACGCGGCCACCGCCGGGGTCGCCGCCATGCCGACCCCCTCCGCCGCCAGCCCCGTCCTCGTCACGATCCCGACGTCGGGGTCGGTCGGCAGCCCCGTGACGATCAATGCGAGCGGCTACACGCACCTCGCGACGTTCACCGTCAAGTACGAGAACGGTGCGGGAACGAACGTCACGGCGTGCTCGGGCACCACGGACAAGAAGGGCTACTTCCAGTGCACGATCTCCCTGCCGCCCCTGCCGGCCGGCCCCCGCACGTTCAGCGGGTCCGACGCGAAGGCGACCGAGACGGCCACGTTCACCGTCGTTCCCCAGCTCACGATCTCCCCGAGCACCGGCCTCGTCGGCACCATGATCGCGCTCCACGCGACCGGCTTCGGTTCGAAGGTCGTGAAGAAGGCGAGGACGTTCGCCTTCCCCTACTCGCTGACCTGGTCGCAAGGCACGGTCTGCAGCGGCAACGACCAGCTGTCGGGCGATTTCAACTGCTCCCTCACGATCCCCGCCGTCCCGGGCGGCGCCCAGACGTTCACGGCCACCGACAACGCGAGCGACACTGCCTCGGCGACGTTCACCGTGCTTGCCGGGCTCACCGTCGGGCCGAACTACGGGCCGGACGGAACCAACCTCTCCTACGCCGGGAACGGCTACGCCGCGAGCTCCCCGGTCACGGTCACCTGGAGCCCCGGCTCCGCGGTCGGCTGCAAGGCGAACTCCGCCGGCACCGGCGTCTTCAGCTGTACCGGAAAGGTTCCCGCGTCCACCCCCGGCGGGACGTACACCCTCACCGCGACCGATGGCCGGAACTCGGCCGAGTCGACGTTCGTCGTGACGTACCTCACCCTGTCGCCCGAGTTCGGTCCCGTCGGGACGCACATCTCGATCACGACGGGGGGGCTCCGCCCTTCGCACCCGTTCAACGTGACGTACGACGGCGCGACGATCTGCTCGGGGGAGTCGACGAACTCCTTCGGGGTCGGGACGTGCAAGTTCAACATCACGAAGGCGACCGCGGGGATCCACGACTTCAAGTCGTTCGACGGCGCGGGGGACTACGCCAACGCCACGTTCGACGTCGAGCCGCAGCTCACGACCAGCCCGTCCTACGGCCCCACCAAGACCGCGGTCGAGTTCGCCGGTACGGGGTTCGCCGGCGGCTCGCCGATCTCGGTCACCTGGGCGAACGGCACCGCGTGCTCGTCGAAGACGAGCGCGGGCGGGGCGTTCGACTGCAACTTCACCATCCCGGCCGGGACCGCGGGGGACCCATACGTCTTCAACGCGACCGACCTCGCCGGCAACTCGGCCACGGCGACGTTCGTCGTGACGTACCTCTTCACCACCCCGGCGGCCGGTCCGACCGGTAGCGGGCTCGCCCTCTCCGGCGGCGGGTTCGCCCCGAGCTCCCCGTACACGATCAGCTTCGGCGCGACGGTCCTCTGCTCGGGCGCCGACACCAACACGACCGGGACGCTCTCCTGTACGAGCGCCAAGGTACCGGTGTCCGCGTACGGCTCGCACACGCTCGTCGCGGTCGACGGCAGCCACAACACGGCGTCGACGACGTTCTCGGTGACGCCGCAGCTCTCCTTCCCCAAGGCGCCCGCGACCGTCGCGGTCGGGGGCCGGATCAGCTTCAACGAGACCGGGTTCGCGGCCGGCTCGAAGATCACGGTCACCTGGGCCGGGGGGACGGCGTGCGCGAACACGACGACCGCCGTCGGCTCGTGGCAGTGCAACGACTACTCGATCCCCGCGATGCCCGCCGGGCTGTACGTCTTCACCGCGACCGACGGGGCGGGCCACTCCGCCACCGGGTCGCTCAAGATCGGCCCGACACTCGTCGCGTCGACGTACTCGACGACCGTCGGAGGGAAGGTGACGTTCACCGCCACCGGCTTCGCCGCGTCGAGCGCGATCACGGTCTCCTGGAGCTCGGGCACGGCGTGCTCGGGGACGACGAACGGGTCGGGGAACTTCTCCTGCCGCTTCACGATCCCGGCGACCCCTGACGGGAGCTACACGTTCACCGCCGCCGACGGCGCGTCGAACAAGGCGTCGACCCCCTCGGCGATCCGGATCAGCCCCAAGGTGACGGAGAGCCCGACGTCGGGGCCCCCGGGCACGACCGTGACGTTCAGCGGCACCGGCTTCCCGGCGACCGCGCTCATCGACGTCACGTGGAGCGGCGGGACCGCCTGTTCCCACACGAGCCTCTCGACGGGGAGCTTCACCTGCTCGTTCTCGGTCCCGGCGAGCCCGGCCGGCGCCTACGTCTTCACGGCGACGAACACGACCTCGGGCGTCAAGGCGACGGTCTCCTACACGGTGAGCGCGACGCTCGCGCTGTCGCCCGACCGCGGACCGGTCGGCACCACGATCGACTTCACCGGGACCGGCTTCGGCGCCTCGGTCGGCGTCGTCGTCAGCTGGGGCGGGGGGACGGCGTGCGGCTCCGCCTCGACCGGCGCCTCCGGGACGTTCACCTGCGCGTACAAGCTGCCCGCCGCTCGGGCGGGCGTGCACACCTTCACCGCGAACGACACGACGGGCAAGGACACCGCCCGGGCGACGTTCACGGTCGTGCCGGCGCTGTCGACCGACCCGACGGCTGGCCCGGTCGGAACGCAGATCACGTTCAACGGCACGGGGTTCGGAAAGTCGGTGCCCGTGACCGTCGCCTGGTCGTCCGGCACGGTCTGCCCGTCCACGACCACGGCCGCCGGGAGCTTCTCCTGCACGGTCAACCTGCCGGCGGCAACGTTCGGCGTCCACGAGTTCACCGCGCAGGACAACGAGTCCCACGCCGCGACCGCGAACTTCTCGGTCGTCCCCCAACTGACCGCCACGCCGAGCAGCGGCCTCATCGGCACGAAGGTCGTCTTCGCCGGGACCGGCTACGGCGCCTCGGTCCGGGTGAACGTCACCTGGGCGAAGGGGACGGCCTGCTCGAACACGTCGACGGCGAGCGGCGCGTTCCGCTGCTCGTTCGTCATCCCCGTCGGCACGTACGGCGGCCTCTACCCGTTCACCGGCGCGGACGGCGCGGGCGACTCGGCGATCGCGACGTTCACCGTCATCACGTCGCTGAAGGCGACGCCGGACCGGGGGGTCGGCGGCACCTCGGTCGAGTTCTCCGGATCCGGCTACGAGTACCCCTCGACCGTCACGGTCACCTGGCCGAACGGCACCGCGGCCTGCGCGGCGCCGACGACGACGCACGGCACGTTCGCGTGCAACGCCACGATCGCCGTCGGCACCGCGGGCGGGGTCTACACGTTCACCGCGCACGACACCGACAGCGACACGGCGACGGTCCAGTTCACCGTCACGTTCCTCTCCGACTCACCGGGCGGCGGGCTCGCCGGCACGACGACGGTCGTCTTCACCGCCGGCGGCTTCGCGTCGAACAGCACGTTCGGCATCAGCTGGACGGGCGGGACCGCCTGCTCCGGCACGACCTCGACGACCGGGACGTTCCGCTGCTCCTACACGATCCCCGCGGCGACGATGCCCGGGAAGTACACGTTCACGGCGGAGGACGGCGCGTCCACGAAGGCGACGGTCGTCTTCGACGTCTTCGGGGTCCCGTCGACGAGCTCGCCGTCGCCGAGCAAGGCGGCCGCCGACGTCGGCCAGGAGATCAACTTCACGACGACGGCGACCGGCGGCTCGGGCGTCTACACGACGTACACCTGGTCGGAGTCGTCGACGAGCCTCGGGTGTGAGCTCGAGAACGCCGCGACGATCTCGTGCATCCCGACGGCGAAGGGCAACTACACGGTGAGCGTCGTCGTCACCGACTCGAACGGCATCTCCTCATCGTCCGAGCGGTCGGCGACGCTGCCGGTCAGCTCCGACCCCGTCGTCGGCACGCCGACGCTCAACGTCACCGCCCCGGACGCGAACCAGAGCGTCGAGTTCTCGGTGACCGCCTCGGGCGGCTCCGGGAGCCTCCACTACAGTTGGTCCGGCCTGCCGGCCGGGTGCAGCGGGGCGACGGCGAAGATCGCCTGCACTCCGACGAACCCCGTCTCGGGCGGCTCGGTGACGGTCACGGTGACCGATGCCAACGGCTTCTCCGTCACCTCGGCGCCGTTCGCGCTCACGATCTTCGCGGACCCGACCGTCGCCACGCCGAGCGCGAACCGCACGAGCGTCGACGTCGGTCAGTCGGTGACGTTCGCGACCGTCGGCGCGCACGGCTCGGGCGATCTCAAGTACACCTGGACCGGCCTGCCGACTGGCTGCGCCGGGACGACCGCGGTGATCGTCTGCACGCCGACCGCGGCGACGTCGCCCACGACGACGATCTCGGTGAGCGTCCGGGATTCGAACGGTTTCCGCGCCGCGGGGCCGTCGACCCTGCTCTACAAGGTCTACGCCGCCCCGACGATCGGGGCCCCGACCGCGACCCACGCGAGCGTCGACCTAAGCCAGTCCGTGACGTTCTCGGTCACCGGGAGCGGCGGCTCGGGCGGGCTGGTGTTCAGCTGGTCCGGCCTCCCAACGGGCTGCTCGGGCTCGGGGACGAGCGTCGCCTGCACGCCGAAAGGGACCGGCGCGTTCACGGTCGTGGCCTCGGTCACCGACTCGAACGGCGACCGGGTCTCCGCCTCGCTCTCGTTCGTCGTCTACTCCGACCCGACGATCGGGCCGACGATGGAGTCGCGAAGCTCGGCGGACCTGGGCCAGATGGTCGACTTCTCGGCGAACGTCACCGGCGGCTCCGGCGCGTACACGTTCAGCTGGGGCGGCTTCCCGGCCGGCTGCGCCGTCGCGAACTCCGTGACGGTCGTCTGTTCCACGGTCGTCACGCCGGGGGAGTACAACATCACTGTGACGATTACGGACGCGAACGGCTTCGGCGGGGCGGCCCCGACGCTCGAGTTCCACTTCTTCGTCGACCCCACGGTCGCGACGCCGTCCGCCAACCGGACGAGCGCGGACGTCGGCCAGCCGATCGTCTTCTCCACGACGGTCGGCGGCGGCGCGGGCGACCTGACCGTCGCTTGGCTCAACCTGCCGGTCGGCTGCGCCGGGACCGGGACGGTCGTCGACTGCACGCCGACCGGACCGTCGGCGGAGCTCAACGTCACCGCGGTCGTCACCGACGCGAACGGCGACTCCGTCACGTCGACCGTCCTCGTCTACGTCGTCGACGCCGACCCGGCGATCTCGCCGGTCGCGGCGACGCCGACGGCCGTCGACGTGGGACAGGGGCTGACGCTCACGGTGACGGTCACCCTCGGCTCGGGCGGGACCGTCTACACCTGGAAGGGGCTTCCGACGGGCTGCTCGGGGACGACCGCGACGATCGTCTGCGCCAGCGTCGGCGGGAGCGCCGGGACGTTCGCGGTGTCGGTCACCGCCGCCGATTCGAACGGTTACGCCGTCACGTCGGCGGTCCTCGACCTGGTCGTCTCGCCGGCGCTCGTCGTTCCCGTGCCGAAGGCGACCGAGCCCGGCGCGGACGTCGGCGAGTCGGTGACGATCTCGGTCGCCGCCTCCGGCGGCTCGGGGACGTACGGGTACGCCTGGAGCGGGCTCCCCTCGGGCTGCACCGGCACGACGACCGCGTCGGTCGTCTGCGTGCCGACCGCCGCGCTCGCCTCGACGTCGATCACCGTCACCGTCACCGACGCGAACGGCAACTCGGTGACGAGCCCCGCGCTCGCGTTCTCCGTCACCGCCGCGTTGACGGCGAAGTTGGCGTCGAACTCGGGGTCGATCCTCGAGGGGCAGAAGGTGACGTTCTCGGTGACCGTCGCGGGCGGCGCCGGCACCGACTCGTACGCGTGGACGGGGCTCCCCGCCGGGTGCAGCTCGAGCGACTCGGCGACGATCACGTGCACGCCGACCGCGACCGGTTCGTTCACCGTCGCGGTCGTCGTCACGGACGGGAACGGCGCCACCGCTACGTCGTCGACCTCGGTCTCCGTGAACGCCTCGTTCCTCGGGCTCCCGCAGCTCGAAGGGATCGCGATCGTGGTGGTTGCGGCGCTCGCCGCGATCGTCGTCGTCACCGTCCTCCTGGTCCGCCGCCGCCGCCAGCGGCCGGCCGCCCCGCTCCCGTGGGCGCCGACGGCTCCGGGACCGACCGCCCCGGGAGAGCCGACGGCGGTGGCGCCTCCGCCGACCTGGTCGCCGCCACCGGCGACGCCCGCGACCCCGGAGGAGCCCGAGTCGTGGGAGATGCCGACCCCCGAGTCGGACCCGGGGTCGTCGCCGGAAGCGTACACGCCCGGGCCCGAGGAGACGCAGTAGCCTCGGGTCTCCGGCCTACCCCGGGGGGGGCGCGTCCGCGGGGCGCGCGGGGGGCCGGCGCCAGTGCGCCAGCGCCCGTACCCGGTAGTACGTGATCGTCCGGGTCCCCAGCTGCGCGCGCGCGGCGGCCACCGCGCGGGCCATCACGTCGGGCGGCACGTCCAGCGTGTGGCGGCTCGCCCGATGCTCGAACGTGTCGAGGGACTTCGCCGCGAGCTCGGTGACCTCCCCCTCGCTCACGATTTCGAGCGAGTCCGGCGGGATCGTCTCGAGCAGCCGGCTCTCTTTCGCCCCCGGCGACCGTGGCCGCTCGGGGAGCTCGACTCCCTCCGCGCGCAGCTGGGCGTAGACGAGCCGACGGGGACGCAGCTCCTCCCGGCCCGGTCCGTCGGCCGCGCGCGGGGACCGCGGGTGGACGAGGGCGAACGCCCCGCTTCGGCCGACCCGGCACGCCTCGCCGAGGGCGGCGTGGGGATCGTCGAGCAGGTGGAGGACGTGGAAGAACAGCCCCGCATCGAACGCGCCGTCCGAGAACGGGAGTCGGTAGGCGTTCCCCCGCACGAGCCGCTCGATCCCCTTCGACCTGGCCCGCGCGAGCATCGGGGTCGATGCATCGACGCCGGTGAGGTCGATCCCGCGATCGAGCAGGGGTCGGGCCATCCGGCCGGTCCCGACGCCGATCTCGAGCGCCCGGGCGACCCCGCCCGCCCGGAGCAGCTCGGCGAGGCGGTCGAGCGCCGGCGCTTCCAGCGGGTCCCGGGTCTCGTCGTACACCGGCGCGATCCGATCGAACGCCTGCACCACGGTACGACCTGCCATCGGGCCGACGAACGAGCCCGAGCGTAAGACGGTGGCGGCGCCCGGGTCCGCCGGTTAGCGGCCGAGCGCGGCCCGGGACTCCGCGAGGGCCGTCCGCCACTCGCCCGGCGGCCGGTCGGGGAGCTCCAGGTGGCGCGCCCCGACGAACCGGGCGAGCTCGGCGATCGAGGCGGCGAGCTCGCCGCCGACCCGCCGATCGGCGGGAGCGTCGGGTTCGCGGTGGATCGCCTGGACGTGCAACGTCCCGCTCGGGCGGTCGAAGCGCGGATCGATGCGCCCCACGAACCGGTCGCCCCAGAGGATGGGGAGCACGTACGTCCCGTACCGGCGTCGGGCCGGGGGAAGGAACTGCTCCCGGACGTAGTCGAACCCGAACAGCCGGTGGTTCCGGTCCGAGTTGGAGAGCATGTTGTCGAACGGGGGGAGCAGCGCGAGCCGGGGCTCGGGGGGGTCGGACCGCATCGCCTCGAGCGACTCCCGGTCTCGCTCGTGGACGAACCGGACCTCGCGCTCGGGCCGACCCGTGAGCGAGATCCGGTGGATGGTGCCGGCCCGCTCGAGATCCTCCAGGGTCCGGGGCAGCTGCTGGTAGCGTCCGCGCAGGAAGTGGAGCTGGATCTCGCGGGGGGTCGCGACCCCGAGGGCGCGCAGCGTCCGCTCCGCGGCCGTCCGCTCGAACTCCGCCCAGGAGAGCGCGGTCCGCGGAGTCCACTCCGGCAGGTACTCGCCGGACCGGCCCCAGAGGTTCTCTGCGCCGCGATGCCCGATCACGAGCACTTCACCCGACATCGACAGGTGGAACAACATCTCCTCCGCGTCACTGCGGGGCGCCCAGTCGCCGTCGTTCCGTCTCGTCCCGAGGGACGCGGCGAGCTCTCGCGACGTCCGGGGACCGTGGGCCAGAGCGGCGAGAACGGCGCGTCGCAGGGGGCGATGCGTGGTGAGGAACCGGCGGGCGCTCGCGCGCTGGCTCCCCCACGAACGGGACAGCGATGCGGGATATCGATCCATCAAGGCTCGAAGGATCGGGTAGTCCTCCGTGCGTACGATCGAGGCGATCGGGATCCATTGGAGCAGGAGCCTCCGCTCGGTCCACAGGAGCCGCTCGAGGTCGCGCGGTCGGAACGGTCCGAGGCGAGCGGCGATCGAGAGGAGATGCGACGGCGCGACGATCGGGACCGGGTCCCACTGGACGTAGCCGAGGTCGCGGACCAGATCGACGATCGCGCGGGGCCCCCGCCGCTTCGACCGCGGACCGGACAAGTGCTGCTTCGCGATCGCAAGTCGACGGGCCGCTTCGATCGGCACGCGGCGGGGGGGCTCGCTCACGGAGGGCTACCCGAGGCGAGCGAGCACGGTCCGGGCTCGGAGCGTGACCATCTTGCTCGGACGACCGGGCGTTTCGAAGGCGAGGGGGGTCGGGCGCCGGTTCGGATGGGCCGCATACCAGCGCGCCGACTCGGGATCGGGATCGGTCTGGTGGGCGTCGAGGTTCCAGCGCCCATCGCTCCGCCGCTTCTTCCGTAGCAGCTCCAGCGCGAACCGTAGCCGGGGGTCGTCCGTGTACCCGAGCTCGGTGAGGACGTCGAGGCCCACCAGAAGGTCGTAGTAGTAGTGGACCGGCCAGTGGAATCGGTACCACGGCTCGTACCGATCGCCCTGACGGTGCAGCTCCCGGTCGAGGTAGTACTCCGCCCCCCGTTCCACGCACTCCCGCATCGCGGAGCTCCACTTCGAGCGCGGGTACGCGGCGAAGGCGCTCAGCCCCTCCCAGGCGTCGAGCGAGCGGCTCGTCGCCGGTCCCTCGGTCGAGAACCGGCACGTCCAACCCCCGTCCGGATGCGCGGTCCGAGCGAGCCACTCCATCGTCTTGCGGACACGCTCGTCATCGGCGTACCCCATCCGGATCAGCGCCCGCGCCATGTTCGCGGTGTAGCAGTGGTGCCCCTTCCCCTTCCCGAACCCTCCGACGCCGCCGCCACGCAACGGCGAACTCCCCATCCAGAACTCGCACGAGTCAGCGATTTCGGGGATCTTGCGCGTCGCCCCGAGGTCGGAGAGGGCGAGCAGGTTCCAATTCGTCCCGACAAAGCGAGGCTCGAGCCAGCCGCGATCGCGGACCCACCAGCCGGCCGGGTTGCGTCGGGCGAGGACGTCGGCGACCCAACCGGTCGTCGGGATCCGCGCCTTGGCCGTACGGACCTCGGCGTCCGTTTCTCGCCTCTCGAGTAGTTGGGTGAGGGCGAGGTACCGCACCGATGGCTGCGAGGGCTCCAGCAGCCAGTCGATCACCGCATCCGCGGGCATCGCAGCGGGAGCGTCCCGGACCGTAAAGCGACCCGGAGCAGGCGAACGTCGAGCCACCGCCCGCGGTTCACGGAGCGCTTCGGCGGTCGCCGCGAATCCTCGCGCTTCGGAAGGCGCACCGACCCGACCGAGAGATGGGGCCGCTATCGCTCGACGGAGGACACGCTTCGACCGGGCCGGAGGATCGGGTGCCATGCAGCCAACGTTCCGAGATGGCGAGAGTCGCTCCTACGGCCGCGGGAGCCAGATCGGGACGGGGCCGGAGGGTGGGCGGACAGGTCGATCGAACGACTCCCTCGGGAGGAGCTGCGGCATGCCCTACGACCATGGCTTCGCCTCCGCCCCGATCCCACACTCACCGGGCCGGGGGGGAATCGCCTCGCCGATGACGGCCCTGGTTAGCGCGGAGGTCCGTTCGAGGGCTTTGTCCGGAGCAGGAGCGGCGCGAGGACGTCTCTGAGGAGGTCGTCGCCCTCGGTTCCGCCATCGGCCGTCGATGAGGCGGTCGGGGCCGCCGGGCGGGCGGGGGGGGACGGGGGCGAGCCGCGCCGGCGGCGAACGACCAGGAGGGCGGAGAGTCCAGCGATCGCCAGGATGACAGCGCCAGTCACGTAGTAGCCGACCTCACCCGGCAGCCCCAAGAACGTCGACCGGGTCCCTGAGTTCGGTGCAGGGGAGAGCGCCCAGACCAGCGTCGGATCCGCCGGGAGCCCCGACACGGCCATCGTCACGAGATAGGTGGAGGTGAGGGTGATGGTGAAGTCGGTCGACGTCACACCGTTGACATACACCTGGCTCGAGAGGATCTCGCCGATGGTGACGTTCGCGACCGCGGCGTAGGGCACGGTGATCAACAGCTCCGCGTTCGAGCCGGCGGTGAACGTCACGGTGATGCGGCCGGTCCGGTTCTCCAACGTCAGGATCGTCACGTTGTAGCCGATCGCGGTCACCGCTCCCGAGGACTCCGTCGAGGTCGCGGCCGGTTCCGGGGTCAGGGTATAGGCCACCACTGTGCTGGCGCTGAGTGCCAGGCGTTGTCCGACCGGGAAGTACCCCGGAGCGGTCACCGATACGTCATAGACGCCCGGCATCACGGAGACCGCGAACGATCCGTTGGGACTCACTGGCGCCACCACTCCGTTGAGCACCACGGACGCGTCCGCCGGTTCGACCGTGCCCGAGAACGAAACGAATCCGCGTCCCGCGGAGGCGGCGATCCCGACGAGGGTGATCCCGACATTGTTCAGCCCCGCTCCCCCTCCGGCTGCGGAGTTCGCCTGGACGCTCGCCTCGTTGGAGGCCGTGTACCCTTCGACTGCGTCCGCATAGTACGACGTTGAGGTTGCGAACCCGGGGGCCTGGGGATAGGCCCCTCCGAGCAAGGACCCCGGGGTCGACGCCGTGATCGGCTCGTTCACCGACGCGGCGGCGTAAAGGTATCCCTCCATCCCGCCGGCCAACTCCGCCTCGACCTGCGAGGGCGCGGTCGAGGACACAAACTGGAACGTCGTGTTCGAAGGTACCGCAACCACGCTGAGCGCCGCGAACGGCAGGTTCTCATGCGTCTCCTCGACCTGGGCCGAGTACGTCCCCGAGCCCCCCCCGATCACGTAGGCGCCCGTGAACGACCCGAACGGCCCGAAGAGCCCGGGAATCAGGTTCGCGGTACTCCACGGCACCGCGTGGCCGTCGACGATCAGCGTCGCGTTCCCCCCAGCCCCCCGCGAGAAATCCGCGACCGAGGCGAGGATCACGACGTTCGACTCCGAGGAGACGGTGAACGTCACGGTCGGCGGGATCGCCGGGGTCCCCGAACTGATCGACGTTGCGAGCAGCTGGTAGGGGGTGGGCGACGCGAGATAGTTGACCGCGACCACGACCGCGGAGCCGTTAACGACGAAACTGGACTCCTCAGGAGAGCGGTAGCCGGAAACGTTGAGCTGACCGAACTCGTAGACGCCGTTCGTCAGATTCGTCTCGAACGACGCCCTCGTCGACTCGAGGGAACTGCCCGATACATTGACCCCCCACGCCGTGCCGGCCGGGAGACCGCTCTCCACGAAGGTGGTCGGTTCGAGCGCCGTCTCGAGCGGGAAGACGTAGACGATCGCCGCGAGCGACCCGAACGCCTGCCATTGCGTAGAGGACACGGAGAACGACTGTGCTCCGGCGGAGAGGTTCGCCTCGGCCACGAGGATACCGTCCACGACGCTGTCGTCGCCCTCCGCGAGCGTCCGGAACGGCGCGCCCACGGCGGGGGCGTAGTCGTTCGAACCCGCGGCGATCATCACCACCGAGCAGGGTGAATCAACGGTGAACGATCCCGAGAGCCCCGACGAGTTCGTGACGTTGAAGTCGAACGACTGCGCCGGGCGGGCGGAGACGGCAACGCCTCCGATGAGTGGATAGAGCGTGCCGCTGACCGACGAGAAGTTCGCGGAGTCGGACGACGACTCCCCGAAGACATTGAACGGAGCCGACCCCCGGTAGTTCGCGTAGCTCGAACCAGGAGCCGGCCACGCAAAGTCGGTAGAGAACGACTCGGCGGTGATGTTCTTCCCTCCATTCGTCGCGGCGTACAGGTAGTCGCAGGCCCCGCTCGGGAGGGTGATCGAGTCCGACGGCGACGTCGACGCACCCCTCGTCTCGAGGGCCATTCCCGGAGTACAGTTGTCGGAGATCCGAGGGAAGACATACGCGACGGCCGTCAGCGAACCGAACGATTGCCACTCCGTCGAGTTGATCTCAAAGTGATGGACTCCCGCGCCGAGGTCGGCGGTCGCGATCAGGATGCCCGTCACGACGCTGTTGTTGCCCTCGGCCAAGGTGCGGTAGGGGGCGCCGATCTCCGGAGCGTAGTCGTTGGACGTCGTGACCATCACGACGACGGTGGCCGATGCGGCCAACGAGAACGAGCCGTTGAGGGTCGTCGTGTTGACCGCCGAGTACGAGTAGTTGAGAGTCGGGAGCGTGGAGACCTCGACCCCCCCGATCTCGTAGTAGAGCGTCCCGGCGATGGACGTGAAGCTCGCGGAGTCCGCAGTCGTGTGACCGGTGATTTGGAACGGCATCGAAGCCCGATACTTTGCGTACCCCGAGTCGGGGACGGGCCACGCGAAGTCCGCAGGGAAGGTGGTCGAGGTGATGTTCTTCCCTCCATTGACGGCCGCATACAGATACACGCATCCTCCGGCCGCGAGCGAGAGGGAGGACGAGTCACTGGTGGTGGCCCCCTGCAGGGTCGAGCTGGCGTTGCAGGTCGAGAACGGCTGGGTCGCCGTGCCGACTTGGTTGCCGGGCGACGCCGGCTCCGGGGCGAGGGGCGCCGCCCCCGCGGCTGGAATGATCGCCCCGATCCCGATCAAGAACGCGAGAATCGTTGCCCCGGTCGCTGTCGCCAGATGGGGTGCCACCCCACGTTTCGCCATCTCCTCGCCCCGAGTCCCCTCGCGCGCCGACCGAGGTATCGTTATATCAATCAAAACTCGATGGGCGACAGAAATCTCGAGCCGAGTGCTATGACCTAGCACGGGGGTGCGCGGTGCGTTCGCTCACGGCATCCGAAGCGCGGGTAATCCAGACGCTGCTCGAGGGCGGCGCCGCCACAGAGGTCGACCTGATCGACCGATCGACGGTACCTCGATCGACGTTCCAGTACGTTCGCCGTCGAGCGTACGCGCGGGGATGGCTGTTCGACCGGTACATCCCCGGTCCTGGTCTCAGTCGTGCGCGCACTCTCACCGCCGCGCTGGTCTGGACATTCGCCGACCGCCGAGCGGAGTTCCTTCGAGGCTGCACGGAGGACCCGCGCGTGGTTCTGGTCTGGAGTTGGCCGAATGTTGCCTTCGTGCTCCGGTTCGAGACTGGCGTCACCCCGACTCCCGGATCCCCACTCCTGCGCGGCGGCACCGAGCGCGCAGGGCGGACGCTCGCCGTTGGAGCGACGGTGGACGAGGAGAGCGTGCCGGTCTTTCTCGATGCCAGCGGCGCCCTGTCCCGACTGTTTGGACTCCGCAAGCCGTCGTCGTTCCCGATCGGCCTTCCGAGGCCTCTCCCGCCGGCCAGGCACGATGCGGGAGGAGAGACCTCCAGCGCCCGCCTCCTCGGAGGAGCCCGACAGTTCCTCGCCCGGATCGAGTCCCCCGGCGTCGGGTTGTTCCATCGAGTAGTTCCTCCCATTCCATGGACCCTGCCTCGGAGCGAGGCGGCCCTCGTAGAGCGGAATCAGCTCATGTGGCGAGTCCTGCCGCGCCTCGAGCAGATTCCTGCCTTCCAGGGACGCGCTCCGAACGACTTGGTCTTCGTCCACGGCGCGATGTCGGCCCGAATCGGGGGGCGTCGGCTTCTCGAAGAGCTCGTCAGCGAGTGTGGGACGCTCCCATACCTGCTGATGGTCGGGAGCGAGTCCCCAGCGAAGGTGCTCCTCGCATTCCTCGCCCTCGGGTCGATCGAACCGACAGCGGGGGGTCCGACGCTTCGGAGCTCGGTGCAGCGGTTCCTGAGCGCCCGCCTGACCAAGATGGCTGTCGTCCGGGAGCCGCTGCGAGCGATGACCGCGACCGTCGATCACAGATTTCAGGGGATAATCGCAAGCTAGGTGGCGCCTCGGAATCATCGCGGATCCGGGGGTGGTTTCTAGTCGCCCGAATCGATCGCGCTGCCGCCTGGGGCATGTCGGAAGGTATGGCGGGTAGCGTTCGCGAGTCCTCGACCCCGGGGCTCGCCTCGCCCCGTATCGGGCCTCCCACCCCGGCGCCATCCTGCTGTGAGACGATCACCGAGGGCTAGGAACGCTGGGGGGACGCCCGTGCTGGGATTCGAACCCAGGTCTGAGGCTCCGCAGGCCTCTAGGATAATCCATTGCAGCGGCCCGGGGGAGGTGCCCCGATGCCGTAGCTACCCCACACGGGCATCTCGATCGTGGTTGCGGCCCGGGCCCGCGGAGCGGGGCCCGCTATAAAACACCGGGCTCGCGCGGGGACCCGTTCGTGCCACACTTTATACCGGTCGAAGCGTCCGACGCCGGCGGGAGGGAGGCGACCGATGAGCGCCGGCGACGATCCGGTCGAGCGGCTCCGTCGCCTTCCGCGCGGGACAAAGGTCGAACTCCGCGACACGGCCGGTCACGGTTGGTCCGGGACCGTGATCCCGCCGAGCGAACTCACGGGGGATGGGATCCTCACGCTCAAGCTCGCGAGCGGATACAACGTCGGGGTCCGGGTCGATCCCGGCGCCGCCTCGAAGGTCGGGAGTCCGCCGGAGCCGGGCCCGCCGACGGTCGACCCCCCCAAGCCGGTCGGCGACCGCTCGACCGGCGCGTGGGTCGCGTTGCTGACGA
>JASHXM010000103.1 GCA_030043545.1 Thermoplasmata archaeon
GGAGCACTGCGCGCAGGTCGTCCTCGACCCGGCCGAGGTACTCCTCCCGGGTTTCCGCCACCTCCGATCTCGGGAACTCGTCGGGCGAGGGGAACGGGGCGACCGCGACGAGTCCGCCGCCGTCCCGACCGAGCTCCTCCGCCAGATGAGGGGCGATCGGCGCGATCGAGCGGATCCACGCGGTACGGAGCTGCGCGGTCGCGCGCCCGGGGACCCCACCGCGCGCGTAGTATCGCTTGAGGAGCGCCGGGAGGGTCACGCACGTCGCCTCGGCCGCGCCGCGCACGTCGAGCTTGTCGTACGCTTCGCGGATGTCCCGGATCACCGAGTGCAGGCGCGACAGGAGCCACGCGTCGAGCTCCGGTGGGCCGTCCGAGTCCCCGCGCGCGCCGTCGACGAGCCGTTCGATCTCGGCGAGGCGGGAGGCGGCGGCGTCGACGAGCTCGGAGTCCCAGGCGACGTCCTGCGCGGGCGAGGCAGCGTCCATGTAGAACAGCCGTAGCGGGTCGGGACCCCACCGTTCGAGGGCCTCGCGGATCGAGGGGACCTTCCCGCCCTTCGTCGCGATCTCCTTTTTCGCGAGCTTCGCCCCGGCCGCGCCGGTGATGTGGTGCGTGACGAAGATCCCGCGCGGCGTGAGCTCGGGGGGAACGAGCTTCGCATGGGTGAACAGGAACGCCGGGAAGTGGACGCGCTGGTGCTCCTTGCCGCCGATGTTGTAGTCGAGGGGGTACCAGTAGAGGAAGTCGGCGCGCAGTTCCTGCTGCGTCGCGGCGTCGAGGGTTGGCTCACCCGGACCGCGGCCGCGAAAGACGAAGTCGAAGAACGCGTCCGTGAGCGAGGCTGGAGCGAGCCGGCCCGCGGCGATCGCGCGCTGGACGACGAAGAACGCCATGTAGAACGTCGAGTCCGCGATCGGCTCGATCACCCAGTTCGGGTCGAGCGGGAGCGGGGTGCCCAACCACCGGCCCCGGCGCGCGCACGGTCGGTCGTCGAACCAGTCGAGGATCCCGGGGAGCTCGGCCCCGTAGTCGGGGGGGCTCACCCGGACCCGGTCGAGCGTGGCCCGGGTCTCGGATTTCCACGTCGGGTCCCCGTAGTGGAGGAACCACTGCCCCGGCACTCGTCGGATCACGACCGCGTGACCGTTGCGGCAGACGACCGGCTCCGAGAACTCCTGCAGGGAGAAGCTCGTCCCGCCCGCCTCGAGCTGTCGGGCGACCCGCTCGCGGGCATCGCGGACCGGAACCCCCTCGAGCTCGGGGATCGTCATCGTGCCGCGGAGGTGTTCGAGCCGGTAGAGCCGTTCCGTCGCCGCGTCGATCGCGGCACGGTCGGCGAGGCCGCGGGCGCCGGCGGCTCGCAGCGCGCGCTCCGCCGGCGTGCCCGAACCGCTAGCGATCTCTGCGTCGCCGGGGGAGAGCGAGCTCCCGCCGTCGATCCGGAGGAGCACCGGCGGCCCCGCGAGCTGGGCCCGAACGGCGGGGGAGGCCTCCTCGGTCGCCGCCCAATCCGCCGGTGCGTGGGCCGGCACGCTCATCACGACGCCGGTGCCGATCGTGGGGTCGACGAGCGGGCTTTCGAACACCGGGACCCGAAGGCCCCGCACGGGCGCCTCGGCGACGCGACCGACGAGCTCCTGCGCGGGGAGCTCCTGGCCCACGCGACCGCCGTGCTGCTCGACGAGCCGCTCGGCTGCCGGGCGGGCGACGAGGTAGGAGGTCTCCCCGTGGTGCCAGACGACGAGGCGCTCGCCGGGGGCGACCCAGAGGTTCGTCGCCCCGTAGACCGTCTCGGGTCGCAACGTCGCGGCGAGGAGGATCCGGCCGTCGTCGAGCCGGAACGGGACCGTCACGAACCGGACGATCTCGGCCTCACCCCCCTTGGAGAGGTCGGTCTCCGCTCGGTCCACGGCGACCGGCCCGCAAACCGGACAGACCGGCGCGAAGTGGTCTCGCTGGATCAGCGCCCCGGCGTCGTGGAGCGCGCGGAACTGCCAGCGGATGAACGCCCGGTACCCCTCGTCGACGGTCGTGCAGTACGTCGTCGGGTCGTAGAGGAGACCGAACCTCCGCAGCACATCGAGATAGGTCCCTCCGAGGAACCGGGCCGCGGCTTCCGGGTCTTCCAGCGCCGGCCACTCGGCCGCCGGGACCCCCGCGTCTTCCAGTTGCCCGATCGTGAGCGGGTCGCGGTCTTTCACTTTCTGAGCCCAAGCGACCGCCGGAAGTCCCGAGGCGTGGAGCCCGACCGGAAACAGCACCTGCTCGCCCCGCATCCGGTGATACCTGTGGAGCGCGTCCGCGTAGACGTACTGTCGCAGGTGGCCGACGTGGAGGAATCCGCTCGGCCCCGGGTAGGCGACGAGCGCGAAGAACTTCCCCCGCCCCGGGACCCGGCGGGCCGTCGCGATCCCCGCCCGTTCCCAGGCCGTCTGCCACGCTGCCGCCCGCCCGGGGTCCATCGGGCGCCGCCGACGGGGACGCCGTATTTGAGCGGTGCCCGGGACCGGACGACGGCGGCCGGCGAACGGCTTTTCTCGCCGGCCCGACTCGCCCTCCCGTGCGCATCATCGAGGTGTTCCACTCGATCCAAGGGGAGGGACCGCTCACCGGCGTCCGCACGACGTTCATCCGGACCGCGCGGTGCAACCTGCGGTGCACCTGGTGCGACACGACATACTCGTTCGGCCCCGGCATCGAACGATCGATCCCGTCGCTCCTCCGCGACGTCGCCCGGAACCGAACGCGCCACGTCTGCCTCACCGGCGGCGAACCGCTGCTCCAGC
>JASHXM010000104.1 GCA_030043545.1 Thermoplasmata archaeon
TCTCGGAGTCGCAGGAGCGGATGCTGTTCGACGTCCGACCGGGGGATGTTCGGGCGGTCCTCGACACATTCGCCGCCCACGACGTGCCGGCGACCGAGATCGGCTCGGTGACGGACGGTCCGTACGAGTCGATCGAGTGGGACGGTGCGCCGGCCGGCCGACTGCGGCTCGCCTTCCGAGTCGACCCAACCCCGGCGCGACGGCGCCGGGTCGCCCGGCGCCGACGGACGACGGCGACCCCCCGGGTGCCCGACGATCGGATCGACGCCCTGTTCGCGTCGATGGTGCTCGCGCCGGACTCGGTGTCGCGCGAATCCGTCGTCCGGGTCTACGACCACGAGGTCCAGGGGCGGACCGTCGTGAAGCCGATGCATGGGCGCGTCACGTCGCCGTCCCACGGCGACGCGGCGGTGCTCCGGCCGACGCCGGAGTCGACGCGGGGACTCGCGGTCACGGTCGCGGCGCAACCGTGGGTCTGCCGGGAGGCACCGCGCGTCGGGGCCCAGTGGGTCGTCGAAGAGGCGGCCCGGAACCTGTACGCGGTGGGCGCCCGTCCGGACGCGTTCTCCAACTGCCTCAACTTCGGAAACCCCGAGGACCCGGCGGTGCTCGCCGACTTCGCGGACGTGACCGCGGGACTCGGGTCGGCCGCCGGTGCGCTCGGGTTCGCCGTCCCGTCCGGGAACGTGAGCTTCTACAACGGGGGGTTGGGGGCGGCGATCCCCCCGACGCCTGTCCTGCTCGCGACCGGGATCGTACCGGATCTCGCCCGGGCCCTGACGAGCGACCTCAAGCGGCCCGGCGACCGCCTGTACCTGCTCGGGCGGAGCGGCGGTGAGGTCGGCGGCTCGCTCTGGGCGCGACGCGCGGGGATCGGCTCGGTCGCGGTCCCGAGGAGCGACGCGGCCGCGCTCCGTCGGCTGGGGGAGCGATTCCTCCGGGCTGTCGGTCGCGGACTCGCGGTCGCTGCGCACGACGTCTCGGACGGCGGCCTCGCGGTCACGCTCGCCGAGATGGCGTTCGGCGGCGGCCTGGGGTTCGACGTCGATCTGTCGGCCACCGGCCTCGCGGGACCCGGGCTAGCGCTCGTGGCCGAGGGGCAGTCCCGGCTTGTCGTGGAGGTGCCCGAGCCATCGGGCGCCGCGTTCGAGCGAGCGATGGCATCCGTACCGTGCGTCCCGCTCGGGAGCGTGACCGAAGGTCGCGGGGTCGCTCGCTGGAGGGACCGCGTCGTTCTGCGCAGCGACCTCGACCCGCTCTATTCCGACTGGCGCGCCGGGCTGACGCTCCCGTGACCTCGCTGTGACCGTCTCGGCCCTCGTCTCCGGCGGGAAGGACTCGCTCTACGCCGCGTACCTGGCCGACTGCCAGGGCTGGCCCGTCGATGAGCTGGTCACGGTGCGGCCGGCCGACCCCGAGTCGATGTTGTTCCACACCCCGAACCTGGAGTGGGTCCGACTTCAGGCCGAGGCGTGGGGTCGGGCGCATCGGTCGATCGCCGCGCCGACCGGCGGACCGGACGGCGAGCTCGACGCCCTCGCGTCGGCCCTCGCCGGGGACCGGGGGCCGATCGTCACGGGCGCGATCGCCTCCTCGTACCAGTGGAGCCGCCTGCTCCGACTGGCCGACCAGGTCGGTCGCCGGCTGTACGCTCCCTTGTGGCGGGTCGACCCCGAGAGGGTCGTTCGCGCCGAGATCGCCGCCGGCCTCGACATCCGGCTCGTCCACCTCGCCGCCGAGCGGCTCGACCCCGCCTGGGCCGGAGAACGGCTGACCGACGGGCTGCTCGACCAGCTCGTCCGGCGGAGCGAGCAGGGCAGGCGGTTGAACGTCGCCGGAGAGGGGGGCGAGTACGAGACGCTCGTCGTCGACGCGCCGTTCTTCCGGGCCCGGATCGAGATCGACACGGCGCGGACGACGGCCGCCGCCTCGACGACCCGCTACGACATCTCGAACGCACACCTCAAGAGAAAGGAGCGGTAGGCGGCGAGCGGACTGCCGCCATGAGCCGCCCGGTGACCCCGCTCCGCCTCGACACGCTACCGGCCGAGGCGCGCGCTGCCGCGGAGCGGGCGCGCCGCGCGCTCGGGGACCGGCGGTCGACGCCGAACCTCGGCTGGATCGTCGCGCTCTCGGGGGCGCGGCGGCCGGCGCTCGCCAGCGCGCTCGCCGAGCTCGAGCGACTGCTCCCGCTCGAGGAGGAGATCCGACACGCCCACCTGGCCGCAGGGCGGCCGTTCTACGCCCAGATCTGCGCCCCGTTCGACCTCTACGCGCTCGTTCGGCTCCTGCGGCCGGAACGGATCGTCGAGGTCGGCGTCAGCAGCGGCGTCTCGTCGGCGCACTTCCTCGCCGCGCTCCGCCGCAACCACCGCGGCCGGCTCTACTCGATCGACCTCCCGACCGTCCAACGCGGGCCGACGTTGCGTCGGGGCGAGTCGACCGTGGCGGTGCCGCCCGGCCATTCGAGCGGGTGGGTCGTCCCGGAGTACCTGCGGGACCGGTGGGAGCTTCGTCTCGGGCCGAGCCAGGAACTGCTCCCCCCCCTCGCGAAGGAGCTCGGGGGGATCGACCTGTTCCTCCATGACGATCTGCACACGCCGGCGCACCTCACGTTCGAGCTCGAGACGATCCGGAATCGCCTCCGCCCGGGCGCCGTCGTCCTCGCCGACAACACGACCTGGACCGGCGATGCGTTCCCCCGGTTCGCCCGGTCGGTCGGGGCCCGGGTGGCGCGCCGCGGACGGGGGGATCTGGTCGGGCTGCGGCTGCCGCCGCGGCCCCCGGAGTTATAGACGGCCGCCCCCTAGTGCGCCCCGATGGCGGGCAGCGCGGCGACCGCCGCGAGCCGGAGCCGGTCGACCCGCCCGGCTTCGGGGGATGCGGTCGAGGAGGCCCGGCGCCGCTGGGAGGCGGAGGTGCTCGCTCCGGCGCTGGAGCGGAGCCCGGAGACCCGTCGGGAGTTCGCGACGCTCGGCGGGATCCCGGTCGACCGCCTGTACACGCCGCGCTCTCCCCGCTCGGGGTTCGACGGGGTCGGCTACCCGGGCCAGCCGCCGTTCACCCGCGGGATCCACCCGACGATGTACCGGGGCCGCACCTGGTCGATGCGGATGTTCTCCGGTTTTGGCTCGCCCGAGGACACCAACCGTCGGTTCCGCTACCTGCTCGCGCATGGCGAGTCCGGCCTCTCGATCGCCTTCGACGATCCGACCCTCTACGGCATTGACGCCGACGACCCCGAGGCGGAGGGGGAGGTCGGCAAGTGCGGCGTGAACGTGAGCTCGCTCGACGACATGCAGCGCCTGCTCGCCGACATCCCGCTCGCGAAGGTGACGACGAGCATGACGATCAACGCGCCCGCGAACATCGTCTGGGGGATGTACCTCCTGGCCGGCGCCGCGCACGGCGTTCCCGCCGGGCGGCTCGGCGGAACGACGCAGAACGACATCCTGAAGGAGTACATCGCGCAGAAGGAGTTCCTCTATCCGCCGCGCCCGGCGCTCCGCCTGGTCACCGACACGATCGAGTACGCCACCCGCCACGCGGGCCGGTGGAACCCGGTGTCGATCTCGGGCTACCACATCCGGGAGGCCGGGTCGACCGCGGTCCAGGAGCTCGCCTTCACGCTCGCCGACGGCCGGACGTACGTCCGGGAGGCGATCGGGCGCGGGCTCGCGGTCGACGACTTCGCGCCGCGCCTGTCGTTCTTCTTCAACTCGCACAACGACTTCTTCGAGGAGATCGCGAAGTTCCGCGCGGCGCGGCGGGTCTGGGCCCGCGTGATGCGCGACGAGTTCGGCGCCACGAAGGAGCGATCGATGTGGCTGCGGTTCCACACCCAGACCGCCGGCTGCTCGTGCACCGCGCAGCAGCCCGAGCTCAACATCGTACGCACGACGATCCAGGCGCTCGCGGGGGTCCTCGGCGGGACCCAGTCGCTCCACACGAACTCGTACGACGAGGCGATCCAGCTCCCGAGCGAGGACGCGGTGCGGATCGCGCTCCGGACGCAGCAGATCCTTGCCGCGGAGTCCGGGGTCGCCGACGCGGCCGACCCGTTCGGCGGGAGC
>JASHXM010000105.1 GCA_030043545.1 Thermoplasmata archaeon
CCCCGAGTCGCGCGTCCGCGGCTTATATGGGACGGTCGGTGGGGAGGCCGATGGGCGTCACGGACTGCCACGTCCACGTCAATCCGCTCTGGCAGATGCGCCCCGACGCCGTCCGCCTCCTCGAGGGGATCGACGGGGAGACGGCCCGGATCGTCCGAGAGCCGAAGCAGCTCCTCGCGCGGATGGATGCCGCCGGCATCGAGCGCGCGGTGCTGATCAACTACGTCGCCCCGGAGGTGATCGGCTACACGGAGGAGACGAACGACTTCGTCGGCCAGTACGTGCGGGCCGACCCGGCGCGGCTCCTCGCCGCCGGCGGCATCCGGCCGGACCACCCGGACGGCGCCCGGGAGGTCGAGCGGCTCGCCCGCGAGCTCGGGATCCGGGCGATCAAGCTCCACCCCCCCCACCAGGGGTTCCGGCCGAACGCGTACGTCGACGGCGAGCGACCGGCGCTCCGCGAGATCTACGGGGCGTGCGAGCGGCTTCGCCTCCCGGTGATCTTCCACACCGGCACGTCGGTGTTCCCCCGGGCGCGGAATCGGTACGGGGACCCGATGCTCGTGGAGGACGTCGCCATCGACTTCCCCGACCTCCCGATCGTCCTCGCGCACGGGGGGCGCCCGCTCTGGACGGAGACCGCGATGTTCCTCGCGCGCCGGTTCCCGAACGTCTGGCTGGAGGTGTCGGGGATCCCGCCGGCGTCGCTCCTCGACTACTTCCCGCAGCTACCCAAGGTCGCGGACAAGCTCCTCTACGGGAGCGATTGGCCGGGACCGGGCGTCAAGGAGCTGGGCGCGAACGTCCGGGCGATCCGGGCGCTCCCCCTGCCGGCCGACCTCGTGCGGAAGATGCTCGAAGAGAATGCGGAGCGGCTGTACCCTCGGCGGACGCCCACCTGAAATACTCACCGCCGCTTCGACCAGCGTGCCGGAACCGCCGGAGCGCCCCGACCCACCCCCCGCCGAGCCCGAGGCGGAAGAGAGCCGCCCGACCGTGGAGGTCGTCGAAGGCGGCGAAGAGGTCGGCCGCCTGCCGCTCCCCCGCCGGAACCGCGGCGAGGTGTTCGGCATCGCGAGCCAGCTGCTCGGCGCCGCCCGGATCCGCGTGATGTGCGAGGACAACGTCTCGCGGATGGGACGGATCACGGGCAAGATGAAGAAGAAAATGTGGATCCGGGAGGGGGACCTCCTGATCCTCCGGCCGTGGGGGTTCCAGGAAGGGAAGACCGACATCCTGTTCCGCTACAGCCGCACGCAGTCGCAGTACCTCGCGCGGCGCAACCTGCTGCCGCCGTCGATGAACCTCTTCTCCACGCCCGACGCCCCCGCCGGCGAGAACCCCCCAGCGACGACGACGTAGAGGGCGCGATGTGGGTCGCGTCCCCCCGCCCGCTCACGTCGGTCGAGATGGCGGTCGCCGAGCAGAACGCGGTGGCGCTCGGGGTCTCCTTCGACACGCTGATGGAGAATGCGGGCCGCGCGGTCGCGGAGGAGGCCGCCCGGCACCTGCCGCCGCCGCCCGCCCGGGTCGCCGTCGTCGCGGGGCCGGGAGACAACGGGGGCGACGGCACCTGCGCCACGTTCTACCTGGCCCAATGGGGATTCTCCCCGGAGCTGTGGCTCGTCCGGCCCCCGGCGGAGATCCGGTCCCGCGCCGCGCGCCGGTGCTACGAGCGGGTCGAACACCGCGTCCGCCTCCACTCCCGGGGGCCGACCCCCGACGAGCTCGCGACGATGCCGCTCGTCGTCGACGCCATCCTCGGGACCGGGCAGCGGGAGCCGCTGCGCGGCTCCGCGCTCGACGCCGTCCGCGCGATCCGGTCGTCGAAGGCCCCGGTCCTCGCCGTCGACCTTCCGACCGGCGCGCAGGACCCGACCGAAGGACTGCGTCCCAACTGGACCGTCGCGCTCACCGCTCCGAAATCGGAGATGGACCCGGCCCGCTCGGGGGAGGTCGTCGTGCGGGAGATCGGGATCCCGGCGGACGCCTGGCGTCGGACCGGTCCCGGCGAGTTCGCGTTCCTCCGGCGCTCCGGGGAGCTCTCCGACCGGCCCCGGACGGCCCGGATCGCGGTCGTCGGCGGCGGTCCGTACTCGGGCGCTCCGGCGCTCGCCGGCCTCGCCGCGCTCCGCTCCGGGGCGGAGCGGGCGACGATCCTCGCGCCCGCCGGCGCGGCGGAGCGGATCCAGGCGTTCTCCCCGAACCTCGTCGTCCGGCCGTTCGGCGGCGACCGGTTCCGCCCGACCGACGTCGAGGAGATCGTCGAGTTCCTCCGCGGCGCCCCGCCGAAGGCGATCGCCGTCGGGATGGGCGCCGGTGCGCACCCGGAGACGGTCGAGGCGCTCGGTCGGCTGATCCCCTCGCTCGCGCGGATCGCCCCGACGTTGATCGACGCCGACGGTCTGGCCGCGCTCCCGTCGACCGGGGGGTTCGCGCGCGACGACCTCCCGGTCCGCCCGATCGCGACCCCGAACGCAGGAGAGCTCGACCGACTCCTCGGGGCCCCCCCGCCCGACAGCGCCGCCCGGGCCGCCGGGGTGCCGCGCCTCGCGCGGGAGCGCGGTCTCGTGGTCGTGGCGAAGGGCGACCCCGACGTGATCTCCGACGGCGAGACGGTCGTGGAGAACCATCACCACCACCCGGCGATGACCGTCGCGGGCGTCGGCGACGTCCTCGCCGGGACGATCACCGCGCTGCTCGGCCAGGGGCTGACGCCGCTCGCCGCGAGCCGGCTCGGGACGTACTGGGTCGGGGAGGCGGGGATCCTCGGCGCCGCCCGGAAGAGCTTCGGCCTCGTGGCGACCGACGTGATCGACGAACTGCCGCCCGCCCTCGCCGGGGGGCTCGGGCGCCTCCGACGCGCCGGGTAGCGGGTCGGCGCTCGCTACGCGTAGCGGACCCGGCCCCGGATCTGCTTCGCCCGGGCGCGCACGTCCTTCGCCCCACCGGGGTGGCCTTCGCCGTAGCCGGTGTGGAACGCCCGGATCAGTGCGGGCGCCCTCGGGGAGAGGGCCTTCAGGTCCTCCTCGACCAGGTGGAGGTCGATCCCCAGCTCCTCGACCCCGGGGCTCCGCGTCCCCATCGAGAGGTCGAGGAACGCGGGGGCGTGCTCGGGGCCGTCCGGGAACAGCACGTTCGAGCTCGTGAGATCGCCGTGGGCGATCCCCCCCGCGTGGAGCCGCCCGAGGGCGACGCCGAAGGCGCGGACCGCCGCCACCAGCGACTCCGCGGACGTGGCCGGATCCTCGATGAGCTGCTTCAGCGTCGGGCCGGGGAGCTCCTCGAGGATGATCCGAAGGCGTTCCACGTCGACGTCGTAGACGATCGGCGTGCGGACCCTGAGCCGCCGCGCCTCCACGAGGAGTCGGACCTCGGTCCGGGTCCGCTCCCGACGCAGCCGGTCGTCGAGCTGCTTCGGACGGTACCGCTTCGGGTCGCGCTCCTTGAGGAGCGCCGGGAACCCCCACCAGTCGACCGCCCGGAGCGACGCTTCCGCCCCCCGCGACACGGGGCGAGCGGACGGGGATGGCTCGTCGAGGGCGGCCGGCGCGCTCATCGCGAGCGTCGCGACGCGACGATCCGAACCACCGCCTCACGCGCGAGTCGGGCGGCCAGGAGGCTCGTCGCCCCTTGGTCGTAGTGCGGGGAGACCTCCATGATGTCGATCCCGGCGAGCCGGGGCGCGGCCTGGTCGATGACGAACTTCACGTCGCGCGGCGTGAGACCGAACGGCTCGGGCGTCCCGGTCCCGGCGGCATAGGCGGGGTCGATCGCGTCGATGTCGAGCGAGATGTACAGCCGTTCCGTCTTGAGCATGTTGAGCGCCTGATGGAGCGCGGCCTGGATGCCGTCCTTCGCGATCTCGTGGGCAGAGACGTACGACATGCCGACCGTCTTGTTGTCGTCGATCTCTTCCCGCGAGACCGACCGGACCCCCAGGACCACGATGTTCCGCGGCCCGACCTTCTCGAGCATCCGCCGCGAGGAGCAGGCGTGACTGCGCGGGTCGCCGAGGTAGCTCGACCGGAAGTCGAGATGGGCGTCCAAGTAGAGGACCCCCAGGCTCGGGGCTCCGTCCGGATACGCTTCGACGGACGGCGGGGCGCAGGCGTGATCGCCGCCGAGCACGATCGGGACCTTGCCGTCCCGGTAGATCGGGCGGAGCTCCTCGCGCACCGACCGGACCATCTCCTCCGCGTTGCCGAACTCCTCGGTGTTCCCGAGGTCGTGGATCGGCACCTCGGAGAGGTCGACGCCGGTCTCTAGGTCGTGCGACTCGAAGTTCCAGGAGTGCTGACGGATCGCGTCCGGTCCGAACCGGGCGCCGGGGCGGAACGACGTCGTCCGGTCGAACGGCACCCCGAGCAGCACGAACTCGGCGTCACCGTACGACGCGTTCGCGTCGGCGAACGTGGTCGGCCGGGGCACAGGGCCGACGACGGACACCCGCTATAAGACGATGCGCGGGCGGGGGGATTATCTCCCCCGGCGCGTCTCGACCGCGGAGGGGCGAGACGACGACCGAACCGCTCGTCGTGCGCAAGAGCGAGGAGGACGGGGTCGAGCTGCTCGTCCTGCGCCACCCGCCGGTGAACGCGCTGTCGACCGCGCTCCTCGACGAGCTCGCGACGCACGTGACGTCGCTCTCCACGACGCCGACCGCCCGGGCGGTGGTCGTCACCGGCGACGGGCCGTACTTCAGCGCCGGAGCGGACCTCAAGGAGCTCGCGACGATCGACCTCAGCCGCGCGCCGGAGATCGCCCGCGCGGGGCAGGCCCGGTTCGAAGCGATCGCCGCGCTCCCGGTGCCGACGATCGCGGCGATCAACGGCCTCGCGCTCGGCGGCGGGCTCGAGCTCGCGCTGGCATGCGATCTTCGGGTCGCGGGCGAGTCGACGAAGCTCGGGGCCCCCGAAGTGAACTACGGCCTGATGCCGGCGTACGGCGGGACGCAGCGGCTGCCCCGTCTCATCGGCCTCGCCAAGGCCCAGGAGCTGATCTTCACGGGGGCGACGCTCCCGGCGGCGGAGGCACTCCGGATCGGACTCGTCAACAAGGTCGTCCCGGCCGGTCAGGAGCTCCGGGCCGCGCGCGATTGGGCGCACACGATCGGCCAGCGGGCGCCCGTCGCCGTTCGCGCGGCGAAGCGGGCGATGCGCGAGGGGATCGAGCGACCGATGGCGGACGGACTGGCGCGCGAGATCGAGCTGTTCGGCGGCGAGGTGCTGGCGAGCGATGACCTCGCCGAGGGGATCTCGGCGTTCGTCGAGCGGCGCCCGCCCAAGTTCCAGGGGCGCTGAGCCGATGCCGATCGACTTCGCCTTCTCCGCCGACCAGGAGGCGTTCCGGGCCGCCGCCCGCGCGTTCCTCGCGAAGGAGGTCGCCCCGGTCGTCCCGGGGGTGGACGAGGCCGAGGAGTTCCCCCGCGCGACCGTCGCGCGGATGCAGTCGGAGGGGTACTTCGGCATCCCGATCCCCGAGGAGTGGGGCGGGCTCGGCCTCGGCAAGGTCGGCTACTGCCTGTTCCTGGAG
>JASHXM010000011.1 GCA_030043545.1 Thermoplasmata archaeon
CAATGCGGCGGATGCGCGCGGACGTACGACTCGATGAGGTCGGCCTTGTAGCCGGTCGCGAGGACCACTTCCTCGACGTCCGGAGGCAGGAGGTCGAACACATGGTAGAGCATCGGCTTGCCGGCGATCGGGATCAGCTGCTTCGGGATCCGGTACGTGATCGGGCGCAACCGGGTGCCGAAGCCCCCGATCAGGACGAGCGCCTTCATTGAGCGCGGAAGGCGAATCGCCGATATCCGCTAGTGGGTGTCGGCGCGCGGCTAGCGCGCCGTCGGCATCCAGCCGGTCCGCTCGAGCTCCCCGATCACGTAGTCGGCCGACTCCGCGGGAGAGCGCCCGACGGCGTCGACCGTGATCTCCGGATGCTCCGGCGGTTCGTACGGGTCGTCGATCCCGGTCATCTCCTTGATCTCCCCGGCCCGGGCCCGCTTGTACAGTCCCTTCACGTCCCGCTGCTCGCAGACGGCGAGCGGGGTGCTGACGTACACTTCGACGAACCGGCCGATCTCCGCCCGGGCCTTCGCCCGGGAGCTCCGGTACGGCGAGATCAGCGCGACGATCGGGATCGCCCCGTTGCGGGCGAGCAACTTCGCGACGAACGCCACCCGGCCGGCGTGCGCCTCGCGCGAGGCTCGGTCGAACCCGAGATCAGCGCTCAGCCCACGCCGGATCTCGTCGCCGTCGAGCAGCTCGGCGTACCACCCGCGGGCGGCGAGCCGTTCGATCAGGATCTTGCCGATCGTCGTCTTCCCGGCGCTGGGAAGGCCGGTGAGCCAGAGGCAGAAGCCGGGCGGTCCTCGCGTCACGTTCGTCCCCTCACTCCGTCAGCAGCACGTTCGGCTGGCGGAGCACCTCCACGACCTCGGGTCGGAGGATCTCCGTCGGCAACGGGGCGCCGCTCGCGAGGGCCTCCCGGATCCGGGTCTGACTGGTTGCCAGGCGGTCGGACGCCGGATGCGGGCAGACCTTGTCGGTCGCCATCCAGCCGCACCGATGACAGTAGAACGTCTCCCCGTACCGCAGCGGAACGATGCCGAGGTCGTACTCGTCGAAGATCCGGTGGCAGGCGAACGGGTCGTAGTAGTTCCCCACCCCGGCCTGGTCGCGTCCGACGATGTACGCACCGCATCCGAAGTTCTTCCGGACGATCGCGAGGAAGAGCGCCGCCTTCGGGCCCGCGTATCGCATCGTGATCCCCAACGGCCGGACGATCACGCGCTCCGCCGGATAGTAGTGTCCGACGAGCGCCTCGTACGCGGCCAGGATCACGTCTGGCCGGTAGTCGCCCTTCTTGAGTCGGCCGACGACCGGGTGGACGAGGAGCCCGTCGATCTCGCTTCGCTCGAGCGTCAGACGCTGGATGTACTCGTGCGCCGTGTGCGGCGGGTTCCGGCACTGGTACGCGGCGACCGTTCGCCATCGCCGTTGCTCGAACTCCGCGCGCAGTTCGGTCGGAGTGGGGTCCGGGCGACCCCCCGTGATCTCGACCCGACGCAGCAACGTCACGGGGCCGGCCAAGGCGGTGTCCCCGGCGGCCAGGAGGTCCGCGACGTTCGGATGCGCCGGGTCCACCGTACCGTAGACCGATCGAGCGATCGCCGAGCGATCGAGGGCGAATCGCTCCTCGACCCGGACGAGCGCGATCGCTCGGCCCACCCGATCGACGAGCGCCACCTCGTCCCCGGGTCGCACCGACGCCCCGGCCGTTCCCGCCGCGCTCGGCGGGATCGGCAGAACGATCGGGATCGTCCAGGGGAGCCCGTTGGGGAGCCGACCCCGGGCGACAACATCCCGGACGGCGTCCGCGCCCTGGAACCCCTCGAGCGGGCTGTACGCCCCCGTACCGATCTTGTCGGCGTCGTAGAGCTGATCGATGAACGCCGGAAGCTGGGGCAGGTCGCGGAGCTCCGCGTCGCGCCGCTCCCGCTCCGCGGCGCTCGCGACCCGCTGGACGAGGTGCCCCCCGTGGGGCGGGGGGATCATCGCGACCTCGCGGTCGGCCAACCCGGGAGCCGCATCGGAACGACGCGGTGGGTCCGCGGAGTACTTGAGTCCGAGGGATTCGGCCGGCCTACGGGAGGTCGTTCCACGGCTCTCGGTCGGCCCGGGGACGGGAGCGCTTCGGCTGGTAGCCGGGCCGACGTGCGGTCCGGGCGATCAGCGCCGACATCGCGCCACCGGCGAGCCCGAACACCACCATCCAGTGCCCGAGTTCCGCGGCCGCAGGTCCGCGGGCGTAGACGTAGACCAGAAAGCCGACCGCGAAGACGACCCCGAAGCCGGTCAGACACCAGACCGACACGGGAAGTCGAGCGACCGCGCGGGGGTCCGTGCCCGCCGGTGCCG
Source organism: Thermoplasmata archaeon (assembly GCA_030043545.1). Lineage (GTDB taxonomy): Archaea > Thermoplasmatota > Thermoplasmata > Lutacidiplasmatales > UBA184 > Lutacidiplasma. Next base: position 2,347 of record JASHXM010000011.1, read on the forward strand.
GATACCCTCCGCCGGCCCCCACGGCCCACGGAAGGCGTCCACGTATTTGCGGTGGAGGCCCCCGCACGGCGGGGGTTATCCGCCCGCTCGCTACCGGGCGGCGGTCGGCAATGTACGGTCGGGACGACTTCGGAACGTTCTCGATCGTCGCCGCTGACGTCGATCGGGGCTACTGGGGCGTCGCGGTCTCCACCAAGCCGATGTCCGTCGGGGCGATCGTGCCGTGGGCGGCGTGGCGGGTCGGTGCCATCGCGACCCAAGCCCGCAGCAACTACTGGTACGGTCCGGACGGACTGGCGCTGCTCCGGCGAGGCATCTCCGCCTCCGAGGTCGTGCGTCGCCTGACTCGGGCCGACGGACGGCGGGAGCACCGACAGCTCGGTGTGGTCGATCGCCGGGGCCGCTCGGCCGCGTGGACCGGCTCGAAGTGCCTTCCGTCCGCCCGTCACATCCTGGGCGACGGCTTCTCGTGCCAGGGGAATCTCCTCGCCAACGACGGCGTCGTGCCCGCAGTGGCCCGCGCGTTCGAGACCGCGCGCGGGTCCCTCGCGGCTCGGATGCTCCGCGCCCTGGAGGCGGGGGCCCGTACGGGCGGGGACCGCCGGGGGATCTCGTCGGCCGCCCTGATCGTGGTGCATCGGGAGCCGGGGTTCGAGCGGGCGTGGGGCGAGCGGTGGGTCGACCTTCGGGTCGACGAGCACCGCCATCCGATTCGCGAGCTGGGCCGGCTCGTACGTTTGGACGACACGAACACACGCGCGTTTCTTCGCACCTGGCGGCGACGGAAGCAGGGGTAATCGGCCGACCGCCTGCGACCCGCCGTCCCCGGGCGGAGGCCGGCACGGGGTCCGATCGACCTCGACGCGCTCCGGTCGAGCGAGCCGGGACGAAGTTTTGCGTCGAATCGAGGACCGACAGGGGGCGGGAAATGGTTAGGCGGTTTCGTCCGGAGGAACTCCGAGACTTAGTAGGTGTAGACCCCTTCCCAGCCACCCGCGAACAAGTCGCCGGGGGTGGTGATCCGCATGTGCGGGGATCGGCCGCCACGGCCCGGCTCTGACCAGAGCAGGACCAGCGGTCGGCTGTCGTCGGTGTCGCTCTTTCCACGGGTGTGTCGCGCCATTTTGGCACCCGCGAGCCGAGGCCTAGTTGCTATTTAATGGGCCGCGGACGCGATAACGTGCCGAATGTCACAGGCCATGCATGTAGCGTTACGGAGTTACGTCTAAACGTTTCACACCACGACGGAGGCGTCGTGCGGGATTCGACGGCCAAGCCCGGGCCGAGTTGGGTCGAACCCCACCGACCGGAGGACTGGCCCCGCCTACCGAGCTCGGGGTCGGCGCCGCCGCACCGCCTTCTCCGCACGGGAACCTTTGGGCGGGCTGCGGGTCCCCGGTCTGCCGGCGGCCAAGAGCTCCGCCATCGCCGCCGAGATCGGAAGACGGGTCAGATCTTCGATCCAGGCGAACACGCCTCCGAAGTTCGCCTCTAGGAACACCAGTCGGCCGTCCGGCGTCTTGACGAAGTCCATCGCGGAGTACTCCACCCGAAGGCGTCGAGCGAGCGCGCAGCACTTCGCCGCGAACTCCGGCGGCAACCGGAGCGGCCGACATTTCCACCGGTTCGGGTCGAGCTCCGGGCGGCCGTCGGACGCGGTCCGCATCGGATACCGCCGCCAGTCGGTCGCGGTCTCCGCGTCCCGCTGGGACAGGATCTCCGCCCCGAAGACCCGACGCCCCACCACGTAGACCCGCCACTCGGTGGCCTTTCCCACGTACTCCTGGAGCTGGGTCGGACAGTACCCCACGCGACGGAGCACATCCGGCGTGAAGTCCGAGAGAGCTAGGCGGCGGGTAAAGTACCCTCGATGGCGGACTCGAAGGGGTAACGCCAGGGTCCCCCGGAGCTCGCCCACTCGCTTGTTGGCGACGCCCTGCGGAAAACGGCTCGCGAACGCCGGGAGGTCCCGCGCCTCAGTCGTCACGAGCGTGGCGGGAACATCGAAACCGATCTCGCGCGCCACGCGTAACTGCTCGACCTTCGAGGCGACACACGCCTCGGCGTCGAACGGATTCACCCACGTCCGGTCGGCGGTGAGGAAGTAGAGGTTCTGAAGCGCGGAAAACCACTCCGACTCGATGATCGCCTTCGAGAGTGGGGTGAGTCCGCGACGGCGTGCAAGGGGAAAGGGGGACGGGGCCCAGATCGACCGGATGTCACGGAGCGGGACGGTCTTCCGCCCACCGCGGACGCTGCCGCCGATCCGCCCGTGCGAGTCGAGCGTGAGGGAGATCCCCATCCGCTCAAGGCGGCGCATGTCGAGGAGCAGCCAATCCTCTCCGAGGCGCTCGAGCTCGCGACCTACGCTCGGTACGTGGGGGTCGATGTCCGCGCTCAGGATGAGGACGGTCACTCCGGCCCGCCCTCAGCCGGCGGGTCACCTGGGATCCCGGATCTGCCGGCCATCACATCCGCCGGGCCGAGCGCGCACCGGGCTTTAACGAGATACTCGGCTCGCGACGGCTCGCCCGAATGACTACGCCGTTCCGAGTACTGGCGGGACGGAGCCGACCGGTCGTCCGGGGGTACCCCGACCGGGACGCCGGACTTCGGCCGCCGCAGCCACCGGTCCCCGCGCCGCCTGTAGCCCGCCCCGCCTCGGCGTCCGCGCGACGAGATCGATGCACCCTCTCGCCGTCAGCGCCGGCCCCCCCGAAGCCCTCGGGTGCGCAAGGACCGCACCCGGAGAACGCTTAACGCACCCGGAGTCGACCTGGGTACGACGCTCACCGACCGTTTGCCCCACGTAGCGTTTCCGCGCTCGCGGGCGCTCCATGGCCCGCCGATACCTTCCCGACCTCGGTGCTGCGAGGCGGGCCGCCGGCCCTGCCCATGAACCCCACTCCAGAGGGAGCGGACCCGGGCCGGTGGGCGCGGGCGCTCCGGCTACCGGGGTTCGGACGTATCCTGACCGCGGGAGGGGTCGCGGCGGGCGGTGTGGGAATCAGCAGCATCTGTGCGACCTGGCTTGTGTTCAAGCAGACGCACTCGGCGTTCGACATCGCCTACCTGGGAGTCGCGGCGACGGTCGCGGCTTCGGTGACGAGCATTGTGGGCGGGGTCTTCGTCGATCGGTACGACCGCCGCGACTTGATGGTCGTCAGCGATCTCGGACGCGCCGCGGCGATCGGTGGATTTGTCCTCACCATCGCGGTGGCCGGCTTCCACTTCGCGATCCTATTGGGCGCCGCGGGCATCACCGCGGGATTCACCGCGCTCTTCCAGCCGGCCGAGCAGGCGTACGTTCCGCAGCTCGTCCCTGCCAAGTCGTTGGCCGATGCCAATGGCCTGCTGATCTCCTCCCAGGTCGTCGTCGGCGTTCTCGCGAGCGGTCTCGGTGGGCTGGTCATCATCACGCTCGGCGCGGTCGCCGGCCTCGGCGTGAGTGGACTCACGTTTGCCGTCTCCGCCGGTGTGCTTTGGACATTGCCGCGTCGGTCGGCGGCAATACACCGGGCCGCCCAATCGGCTCGATCCGCGGCCCGGCGGTTTCTCGACGAGGCGGGGGAGGGGTTCGCGTGGCTGGCGCGTCGCGTCGGCCTTCTCAGCTTCACGCTCGCCTCGATGACATTCAATTTCTTCTCGGGACTCGCGCTCGCATTCCTGGTCTTCTACTCCGCCGACGAGCTGGGAGGTTCCCCGCTCGTCTACGCGGCGATCCTCGTCGCGAGCGGCGTCGGAGGCACCGTGGGGGGACTCTTGGTGAGCCGGTTGAACGCCGTGCGACGGGCGGGAGCCGTGTTCGGCGTCTCCTACGGGGTCGTGAGCGGGCTTGCGCTGATCGCGATGGCCGAGGTCCCCGCCGTGCCGATCGCCCTCCTCGCCGTGTTCCTCATCGGAGCCGTCATCGCGTTCGCGGGCAACGTGTGGTTGACGTTCACCCAGCACGTCGTCCCGACCGACATCCAGGGTCGGTACTACGGGATCGACTCGCTCGCGAGCGTGGCGGTCGTTCCCGCCGCGCAGATCGTCGGCGGCGTCCTGGTCGCGAGCCTCGGGATCCGGGAGACGTATCTGATCGCGGGGGTCGGGTGGGCCGCCGCCGGGGTGCTGTTCCTCGCGCTTCGCGCGTTTCGGACCCTGGGCCTACCCCCGAGCGATCCCGTGGACAGCGTCGACCGGTCGACGTCCTCGCCTCCGCATCGGTCCGATCCCGGAGGCGAGCGGTAGTCCGACCCCCGAGGCCCGTCACTGGTCACCCCGTGGCGGGCGACACGTCGACTCGGAGTTTGACTCGATCCCCGGAACATCCCGACGTCGGTGATTCGGACGCCGGCGGCATTCCCGTTCGACGAGGCCCTGCACCCCAGCGAGCCCGGTGGTGGGGGTACGCTACACCCACTGCGGCCGTCGCAACGTTTTAGATATCGGGAGAGGCTCGCCCAAATGGCCACGGGCCGGGAGGTTCACGGGAGATGGCAATCGATACGGATGCCAGCATACCGTGGGCCGACTAGTTCCCTGTCCCCCCGGGCCGCGGGCACCGTCCGAACTCCTGCGAGTCGACCGATCCCAGCCGGGTCGCACACATGCCCAACGATGGGTACCTGGACGAGAGCGTTCACTGGAAGGTACGGACGGGACAGCTCGGCTTCGCGGAGCCGACCCACGCCGAGGTAGCGCAAGCCATCCTCGACGTGGGATTGGCCACCGCGGTCGGTCAGCGATTGGGCTCCGGCAAGGAGGCCGACGTCTACCTCTGCCGTGACGGGGTCCGCCTG
>JASHXM010000012.1 GCA_030043545.1 Thermoplasmata archaeon
AGCACCTCCAGTACGTCCCGACCGCCTCCGAGATCGAGCGGGTGGTCGCGAACGTCGCCGTCGCGATCTCGGGAGAGTCGACTGAGGGCGACGCAGAGGTGAGCGCGTTCCGCGACCTCCCGCGCGTCCCGACGAACGGGATCCGCGGGGGGGCGTGCCTGGTGATCGCCGAGGGGCTCTGCCAGAAGGCCGCGAAGCTGCGGAAGATCGTGGAGAAGCTGGGGTTGGACGGCTGGGAGTTCCTCGCCGATCTCGGCCACGGGACGACCGACGACGACGACGCGCGCGGTCCGAAGTACCTCCTGGAGGCGGTCGGCGGGCGGCCGGTCCTCGCGCACCCGCACCGACCGGGCGGCTTCCGCCTCGTCTACGGCCGGGCGCGGACCTCCGGCCTCGCCGCGTGCGCGGTGAACCCCGCGACGATGGTCGTCCTGCACCATTTCGTGGCGATCGGGACCCAGGTGAAGACCGAGCTTCCGGGGAAGGCGGCCGCCGTCGGCGTCTGCGACACGGTCGAGGGCCCGATCGTCGAGCTCGACGACGGCACCGTCACCGCCGTCCACGAGGCGGACCGGGCGACGGAGCTGCTCCCCCGCGTGCGCCGGATCGTCGACCTCGGCGAGATGCTCGTCGGCTTCGGGGAGTTCCTGGAGAACAACCGCCCGCTGCTGCCGGGCGCCTACTCGTCCGACTGGCACGCCGAGGAGCTGCGCGCGGCGGGGATCGATCCGGCGGACCCGCCGCCCGACTCGTACGACGAGGCGGTCGCGTTCGCCCGGCGGACCGGCGTCCCGCTCGCACCCCGGTGGCTCCTCTTCTGGCACGACCTCGCGTCGGCCGAGATCGCGCAGCTCGCCGCGTGGGTCGAAGCGCATGGGCGGATCGCCGACGGCCGGGTCGAGCTCCCGAACGAACCCGCGTCCCGCGCGCTCCTCGTCCGGCTCGGGGCGCTGTTCGGACCCGCCCCGGGCGACTCGATCCGGCTCGAGGCGGACGCCGGATCGGTCGTGATCGGCGGGTTGGGTTTGGAGCCCACGGACGGCCGGCTCCGCCGCCGCGTACCGATCGAACCGGTCGCCGACGACCCGCTCGGGTACGTCGCCCGCCTCGCCGGCGCGCCGATGCGCGCGCGCGGCCCGACCCGGATCGGTGGACGCGTCGGACGGCCCGAGAAGGCGTACCTCCGGGCGATGCAGCCGAACGTGCACACGCTGTTCCCGGTCGGAGAGGCCGGCGGGGCGACCCGCTCCGTCCCCGAGGCGGCGCGCCGGACGGCCGGCACCGGGGTCCGGGTCGAGCTCGGGATCCGCCGGTGCGCGGCCTGCGGCCTGGCGAGCGTCTGGACCCGGTGCAGTTGCGGCCAGCACACGGAGCCGACGGGCGAGGTCGGCGCCCACTCGGTGCCGGTCGATGCGCTGTGGGCGAACGCCCTCCGCCGGCTCCGGATCGCGCCCGGCCCGGTCGTGAAGGGGGTGAAGGGGCTGATGTCCCCCGGGAAGGTCCCGGAGCCGCTCGAGAAAGGGATCCTCCGTGCGAGCCATCGGATCTCCGTCTACCAAGACGGTACCGCCCGGTTCGACCTCACGAACCTTCCGCTCACCCACTTCCGACCGAGCGAGATCGGAACGGACGTCGCGACGCTCCGCCGGCTCGGGTACGCGACCGACTGGACGGGGGCCGAGCTCACCGACCCGGAGCAGCTCGTCGAGCTCCGACCGCAGGACGTCGTCGTCGCCCACGCCTGCGGGGAGTACCTCACCCGGCTGTCGCAGTGCGTCGACGACGAACTGGTCCGACTGTACGGCGTCGCGCCGTACTACCGGGCCGACCGGCCGCAGGCGCTCATCGGCGCGATCGTCGTCGCACTCGCCCCGCACACCTCGGGCGGGGTCGCCGGCCGGCTGATCGGGTTCACCGACGCCGAGGCGTGCTTCGCCCACCCGGTGTTCCACGCCGCCAAGCGGCGCAACTGCGACGGCGACGAGGACTCCGTGACGCTCCTGATGGACGCCCTCGTCAACTTCTCGCGCGCCTACCTCCCGTCCTCACGCGGCGCCCTGATGGACAAGCCGCTCGTCCTCACCACCCGGCTGGAGGCGACGGAGGTCGACAAGGAGGCGCAGAACGTCGACGTCGGCACCGGCTACCCGCTCGCGGTGTACCGGGCGGCGGCCGACGGGCGCCACCCGAAGGAGGTCGAGGCGCTCGTCGACCGGATCGGCCACCGGATCGACACGCCCCGCTCGCTCCGCGACTACGGCTTCACCCACGACACCCGCCGGATCGCCGGCGGCCCGGTCCGCTCCGCCTACCGGGAGGGGCGCGCGATGGCCGATCTGGTCGAACGGTCGGTCGTCCTGACGACGCAGATCCGCGCCGTCGACACCGCCGAGGCGGTCGCCCTCGTGCTCAACGCGCACTTCCTGCCCGACGTGATGGGGAACCTCAAGGGGTTCGCCACGCAGAAGTTCCGCTGCACCGACTGCGGAGCGGCGTACCGGCGTCCGCCGCTCGGCGGCCGCTGCGAGGCGCCGCGGGCCCACGGCCGCTGCGGCGGCGCGCTCCTCTCGACCGTCTACGAGGCGTCCGTCCGCAAGTACCTCCCGCTCGCCGAGCGGCTCGGGGCGATGGACGGGGTCCCGCCGTACCTCCGCCAGCGGATCCGGGTGCTCGCCGAGTCGCTCACCGTCCTGTTCCCCGGCGGTTCGGCGCAAACGACGCTCGACGCCTACCCCGGCGCGCCCCCCGGCGGTCGCGGAACGGACAAATAGACGGCGCCGCCTCGCCGGAGCGCGGGCTTGTGGGGTAGTCTGGACTATCCTGTCGGCCTTCGAAGCCGACGACCTGGGTTCGAAATCGCGCGGTGTCGCGACGGAACTCCCAGCAAGCCCGTCCGCGCGCCCGTTCAGCGGAAGTAGCCGGAGGCGGCGGGCGGCTCGGCCCGCTTCTCCTCCTCGGGCTTCGCCGCCTCGAGGATGTCGACCGCGAGGAGCGCCGGGATCGGGACGAGCCGCACGCGGCCCTTCTC
>JASHXM010000106.1 GCA_030043545.1 Thermoplasmata archaeon
CCGGCTACAGCGTCGGCCCGACCTTCGCTACGTGCTGATGGACGTCGTCCGCGTCGGTCCCGGGTCGTCGTCCCGGCGACGGCGCGTCAGTGCCGCTCGCCGATCGGGACGTACGGCAGGTCGAGGGCGCCGACGTACTTCGCGACGGGCCGGATGAGCCTAAGGTCGCGGTACTCCTCGAGGACGTGGGCCGTCCAGCCCAGGACCCGGCTCGCGGCGAACACCGGCGTGAACAGGTCGTGGGGGATCCCGATCAGCGAGTACACGGAGCCTGAGTACAGGTCGACGTTCGGGTAGAGCCCCTTCTCCCGGTGGACGACCTCCTCGACGCGGCGGAGGAGCTCGTAGTAGCGGAGGTTCCCGCGCGACTCCCCGACCTTCCGCGACCACTCCCGCAGGATCGTCGCCCGCGGGTCCTCGACCTTGTAGACCCGGTGGCCGAACCCCATGATCCGTTCGTGGCGCGCGAGCTTCGCCTTCACGACCTCCTCGGCGCGGTCGACCGAGCCGATCTCGTCGAGCAGCTCCATCACCCGCTCGTTCGCCCCGCCGTGGAGCGGTCCCTTCAAGGTGCCGATCGCGCTCGTGACGGCGCTGTAGAGGTCGCTCAGCGTCGACGCCGTGACCCGCGCCGAGAACGTCGACGCGTTGAGCTCGTGGTCGGCGTGGAGGACGAGCGCCACATCCATCGCCCGGCTCTCGAGCTCCGTCGGCTCCCGGTCGAGGAGGCAGTAGAGGAGGTACGCCGCCTGCGACAGCTCGGGTCGAGGCTCGGGCGCGGGGCGGCGGACCCGCCGCCGGTGGAACTGCCCCAGGATCGTCGGCAGGACGGCGACCAGCCGCTGCGCGCCGCCGATCGAGCTCGGTCCGGGCCGCGTCTCCTCCGGCTCGAACAGCGCGAGCGAGCTCACCGCGGTCCGAAGGATATCCATCGGGTTCGCCGAGATCGGGAGCGTGTCGATCCGCTCCGCGAGCGCCGACGGAAGCGTGCGGAGCTCCGCGAACCGGGCCTTCAGCTCGGCGAGCTGGGCGGACGTCGGGAGCCGGCCGTACCAGAGGAGATGGGCGACCTCCTCGAACGTCGACCGGGCCGCGAGGTCACGGATGTCGTACCCCTCGTAGATCAGCCGGCCCTGCTTCCCGTCGATGAAGCAGATCCGGGTCGTCGCCGCGACGACGTCCTCGAGCCCCGTCTGCACCTCGGGCGTCGCCGGCATTCGAAGAAACCGGCCGCGCTAACGGTCGACGGTTAATGGGTTTTCGCGGCCGCCGTCGCCCGCGGACCGCCCGGGAGGACGGGCGGCGGCGGGTCGATCGCTCGCCGGTCCCCGGTGCGGCGACGCTGGTACGCGATCGTCGCGGCCGTCCAGAGCGGGAGGGAGACGAGGAGCACGCCGGCGGCGACCAGGAAGACTAGTCGGAAGCTCCCGAGGACCGCGAGCAGCCCGGAGATCGCGGCTCCGAGCACGGCCGCGGCGCCGCCGAGCGCGCTGTTCACGCCGAGAAGGCTCCCCGTGTCCCGGCCGACGATCCCCCGGTAGAGGATCAGGGTGCTCGCGGTCGTGTAGATCGCGATCGCGCCGCCCAGCACCGCGTAGACGACTACGTTCGCCCCGAGCGCGTTCCCGCGGGCGAGGACGACGAACGTGAGGCCGGCGGTCGCGAGGTACCCGATGCATCGGGCGTACGTGCCGCGTTGGACCAGTCGGTCGCTCCCCAACCGCTGCGCCAGCCCGCCCGTCAGGGGGAAGACGAGCGCCTGCGCGAGGTTGTTGCCGAGGTTCACGAGAAAGATCGCGGCCGCGCTGAGCCCGATCGAGTAGAGGTACGGGGTGTACGAGATGTTGAACAGGTTCGCGGAGAGGTTGAACAGGAAGCCGGCGATCAGCACGAGCGGCAGTTCGTGGCGCAGCTCCTCGCGGGCCCAGAGGGAGAATCGCGCGAGCGGCTGCGGGCGGAGCCGCGGACGGCGCGGGAAGAACGGGATGGACGGGTGGGACGGCGGAGGCGGACGGATCCGCGACGCGAGGCTCTCGGCGTGGCGCGCGACGTGGCGCGTCCAGAGCCGACGCTCCGCCCCCCGCGTCCCGAACGCGACGGCGCCGGCGCTCGCGAGCGCGAGCGCCGCGAGCACCGCGAGCAGCTCCAACAGCCCTCGGCCGGCGCCGGTCCAGAAGTAGCCCGCGAGGAGCCCGACGAGGGAGCCGATCATGCTCACCTCCTGGAACGAGGCGAAGGCGGTCGCCCGCTCGTGTTCGGGGAACTTCTCGAGAATCAGGAGGTTCGACGCGCTCGCTCCGGCGGGCGCGAGCGCCCCGATCGCGGCGTACACCGCGTACAGCTCCGTCAGCGAGCCGACGTGGACCAGGAGGCCGTACAGGCCCGCGAACCCCACGTAGTTGACGATCAGGAACCCGCGCCGATACGGGAACCGGTCGGCGAGGTGTCCCCAGACGATCGACGCGACGATCAGGACCGCGTTGTAGAGCGTGGCGGCGAGGGCGACGTCCGCCCACGAGCCGCGCAGGGTGACGAGGATGACGAGCGGGAGGACGACGCCGAAGCCGGCGGTCGCCGCGTTCACCGGGACGAACGCGAGCAGCCACGGTCGGGCGACCAAGCGGGCCGGGACGGTGCGGAGCGCGACGCCCATCGAACGGCGGAGCCGTTCGGGCCCCTCCCTTAAATCGGGTCGATTCCACTCGCGCGAGGTCGCCTCCGGCCCGGCGCCGGCCGGCGGAGGCGTCCGCCGTCACGACACGCTTATTAAGGGAGGGCCATCTCGCCGCCCTCCGAGGGTGTGCCGCGCGTGGCCATCGGATTCGTCCTCATCAGCACGGCCCCGGCCAAGGAGCACGAAGTCTACACGGAGCTGCTCCGCGTGAAGGGGATCGTGGAGCTCCATCCGCTGTTCGGCGAGTACGACCTGATCGCGAAGGTCGAGGCGGAGGACTTCAACGCCCTGGGCCAGCTGGTCGTCGACAAGATCCGCTCCGTCGCGGGCGTCATCGACACGAAGACCCTCACCGGCATCAAGTTCTGAGGTAGTGCGATGTTCGATCTAACGGGGAGTTCGGCGACGATCATCTCGAGCGGTTGGCAGTTCCTCGCGATCCTCCTGCTCGTCTTCGCGCTGTTCATGATCCTCGCCGGGATCTTCACGGCGTACTTCGGGAGCGGCAAGAGCCGGACCGTTGGCGTCGGCCTGCTCGTCGGCGGGCTCGTCGTGGGCCTGTTGGTCGGCTACCTGTACCAGCACGGCACGCTCAACCTCAACCACGGCCCGAGCCTGATGACGCTCCTCTACCAGTCGTTCCTCATCATCATCGCCGCCGTCATCGGGGCGCTGGTCGCGGTCGGGATCTTCCTGGTCGCGATCATGAAGTCGTAGGCCGGTCGCGCCCGTGCCGCCCGCGGGGCGCCGGCGGCTGCTGACCCTTTCGACCGACCTGGGGGCGGAGTACTCCGCCCAGGTGAAGGCGGTCCTGCTCCGGTCGGTCGATCCCGCGCAGATCGTGGAGCTCACGAGCGGGCTGCCCGCCCACGGAATCGCGGAGTCCGCGTTCGTCCTTCGGGCGATCGCGGCCGGCTTTCCGGCCGGCACGGTCCACCTGGCGGTGGTCGATCCCGGCGTGGGGGGCCGTCGGCGGCCGATCGCGATCCAGTGCCGGGACGGCTCGGCCGTCGTCGGGCCGGACAACGGGCTCCTCTACCCGCTCGCCGAAGCGCTCGGCATCGGCCGAACGGTTCGACTTGACCCGGCGCCGGGCGGAGGTCGGGCGCGAGTCGGGACGACGTTCGACGCCCGAGACCTGTTCGCCCCGGCGGCAGCCCGACTCGCCCGGGGGGCGCCTCTCCGTTCGCTCGGCGAGGAAGTGGCGCCGACGGAGTACCGGATCCCGACAGCGCGGCGAGCGCCGAGCGGGGCCGACGGTCAGGTCGTCCATGTCGACCGGTTCGGCAACGCGATCTCGAACGTGCCGTCCGAGTGGGCCCCCAACGACCGGCGCCCGGTGACGGTCTCGTTCGGCCGGGACCGGCGCGTCCTCCCCCGCGCGACGAGCTACGAGTCGATCGGGCGCGGGCGGTGGGGCGTGCTCGGGTCGAGCTTCGGGACCCTCGAGGTCGCGGTCGCCGAAGGCCGCGCGTCGGACCGCGGGAGGATCGCGGTCGGCGCTCCGATCCGCTTCCGTTGGCCCCGTCGGTCTCCGGTCGTCTCAAAGAGGTAAATACCGAACGACGTAGACGGCCCGCGGGCGGGGACCCCGGCGGCCGGCCGATGGCGAAGCGGGACTACTACGAGGTCCTCGGCGTCCCGCGCACGGCTTCCGAGGACGAGATCAAGTCGGCGTACCGGCGGCTCGCCCGCCAGTACCACCCGGACGTGGCGAAGGAGAACCCGAAGCAGGCCGAGGAGAAGTTCAAGGAGATCTCGGAAGCGTACGAGGTGCTCGCCGACACGTCGAAGCGGCAGCGGTACGACCAGCTCGGCTTCTCGGGTGTCGAGTCCGAGTTCGGACCGGCGGGGTTCACCTGGCAGAACTTCACCCACGTCCAGGACCTCGAGGACCTCCTCGGCGCCTCCCCGATCTTCCAGCAGTTCTTCGGCGGGTTCGGCTCCGGGTTCGGGGGATTGGGCGGACGCGCCTCCGGCCGCGGCGGCGACGTCGAGCTCGCCGTCCGCCTGCCCCTCGCCGCGGCCGTGGACGGCGCCCGACCGACCGTCGAGGTTCCCCGGGAGACCGACTGTCCCGACTGTCGGGGGACCGGCGCGAAGGACGGCACCGCTCTCGAGGTCTGCCCGGAGTGCCGGGGTCAGGGGCAGGTCCGCCGGGTCCAGAGCCGGGGGTACACCCAGATGATCACGATCGGCCCGTGCCCGCGCTGCGGCGGCTCGGGGAAGCGGATCCTCGAACGGTGCGCGACCTGCGGCGGCAGCGGCCGTCGCCGCTCGGTCGAGCGGATCGAGGTCGGCGTCCCGCCCGGGGTCGAGGACGGGGCGGTGCTCCGGGTCCCGGGGCACGGCCTCGCCGGTCGGGCCGGCGGCCGGCCGGGAGACCTGTTCGTCCAGGTCTCCTTCGAGCCGTCGCCCTCGATCCACCGCGAGGGGGAGGCGGCGTTCGCCGAGTTGCGGGTCCCGCTCGCGACGGCGGTGTTCGGCGGCGAGGTGACGGTCCCGACCGTCGACGGGTCGGCCGTGCTCAAGGTCCCGGCGGGGACGCAGCCCGAGACCCAGTTCCGGCTCCGGGGCAAGGGGTTCCCTCCGCCCGGCGGCGGCCGTCGCGGCGACGAGATCGTCACGCTCCACGTCGAGATCCCCCGCACCCTCTCCTCCCGGGAACGCGACCTCCTGCGGGAGGCGCTCGCCCCGGCGGCGCCGGCCGCCGGACGTCGGGAGTCGCTCTTCCGGCGGAAGTCGTCGTGAGCGACCCGCCGGCAGGCGAGGAGACGCCCGACCAGTACTTCTCCGAACGCCCTCGATCCCGCTCCGTACGGCGGGAGCTTCGGTTCGTCTACCGCGGCGAGCTGCTCTCGTTCGCGGTCGACGCCGGCGTGTTCGCCGCGCACGGGCTCGACCCGGGCACCGCGCTGTTGATCGAGCACCTGAGGGTCCCCGACCGCGCGCGGATCCTCGACCTCGGGTGCGGCTGGGGGGCCGTCGGCGTCGCGGTGGCGAAGTCGGCGCCCCACGGGACGGTCGTGCTCACGGACGTGAACCGCCGCGCCGCCCGCCTCGCCCGAGAGAACCTCGGGCGGAACGGGATCCGCAACGCCGAGGTCCGGGTCGGCCGGTCGTTCGAGCCGGTCGACGGGGAGCGGTTCGACGTGATCGCGGCGAACCCCCCGTTCCGGGCCGGCCGGGAGACGGTCCTCGCGCTGCTCTCGGAGACCCCGCGGCACCTCACCGCCGGCGGCCGGCTTTATCTCGTCGGCAAAGGGAGCCAGGGGATCCGATACTACCAACAGTGGCTCTCCGAACACTGGGGGCCGGGCGTGTCGGTCGTCGGACGCGCCTCGGGCTACCGGGTGCTCGAGGTCGCGGCCCCGCCCACGTCGACCGCCCCGCTTCCCGAAGCGCTTATGAAGCCAACAAAGCTCCTCGGCCTCCCCTCGGAAGGAGGGAGCCGCCCCCGGGCGCGCTCCCGCGACCGGGAGGCAACTCAGAAAGGGGAGTGAGCGTCGCGCCCAAGGAGTCGAAGGAGCCGAAGGAGGCTCCCGAACCGACCGCCGCGCCGGCGGGCGCCGGCGGGGCCGAGCCCGGCGAGAAGTCGCCGAAGAAGGAGAAGGCCGGGAAAGGCGGCAAGGAGTCGAAGGACGCGAAGGAG
>JASHXM010000107.1 GCA_030043545.1 Thermoplasmata archaeon
TCGCCGTAGAACTCCTTGAGCTTGTCCGCCTTCGAGACGGCGATGACGAGCGGCGTCTCGCGGGTCCGCGTGTAGCGGAAGACGCCGCGCGCGAGGTTGATCTGCTGCGCCTGGTCGCGGAGCGACGCGAGCGCCGGCGACAGGAACAGGATGATCGCGTCGGCCTCCTGGACGAACCGGCCCAGCAGCGTGAGGCCGCGGCGCCAGAGGTCGCGGCGGTCCGGCCGCCAGGAGTCGAAGTGCGGGATCACCCGGCAGCTCTTCTCGGTGACCTCCCCGTCGGCGGAGTCGATCCAGAGCCGGTCGTAGCTGAAGTAGTCGGCGATGATCCCGCCGGCCTCGTCGACGGTGTGAAGCTCGATCGGACGGGAGGCGGTCTTCTCCTCCGGCGTCCCGTAGCGGAAATGCATCTTCATCTCGACGAACTGGTTGAACTTCGTCGGGAGCGGGTACTTCGTGAGGATCCCCTGGTCCTCCCGGCCCGCGGAGAGCTCGACCCACAGCTTGCGCCGGTCCTCCATCGGCCGGTTGACGTAGTAGCGGGTCGTCGTCTCCAGGCTCTCCTCGGGGTCGGTCGGGTCGGTCGTCTCGTACGTCGTCTCCTCGAGCGCGACGTCGTTGTCGAGGTCGCCGAACAGCGGCAGGTTGCCGCCGTCCTCCCGCGCGGGGACGTACAGGATCGGGAGGTTGAGCCCGAAGTGGCCGGAGAGGAAGCGGAAGTACGTCGTCTTGCCGGACGCCGGGATCCCGACGACGGCGATCCGGGCCGAGTCCGGGGACGACTTCGTCTCCCGCTTCGCGCCCGGCGCGCGGCGGGTCCGGGTCGTCACCTTCACTTCCGGCATCGGCTCCCCGTCACCGCATCTCGGCGAGGCATATCTCGATGAAGTCGAGCGCCCCCTCGACGATCGGGCCGGCGCTCGCGAACTCGAGCCGAGCGTCCTGGAGCCGGCCGAAGACGTCCTCGACGGCCGCCTCGTGGCGGAGCGCCGCGTCTTGGAGGTCCCCCTCGCCGGCGAGCCGCGTCAGTTGGTAGGTGCCGCGCAGCTCCATCAGGCGGCCCAGGAGGTCCATCAGGCGGTCGCGCGCGGCGGGGTCGGCGCCGCCGAGCCTGTGCTCGGTGTCGTCGATGAACCGGACGAGCGTCTCCGTCTCCTTGTCGTTCTGCATCCGGGCCTGGAGGAGCGCGAGGCGGCGGAGGACGGACGCCTGGCTCCCCGCCGGCAGCTTCTCTGCCTCCGCCCACGCCTTGAGGAGCGATCGGGCCGCGTCGACGACCGACCGCTGGGCGAACTGGACGCGCGCCTCCCAGTAGAGCCGGGTCACCGGCGGCAGCACCGCCTGGCCGTCGTTCAGCTGGGCGAGGGCGCGGGCGTACTGGCCCGCGAGGTACGCCTCGATGACGTCGCCGAGCGGTCCGTACCGCTCCTTGAGGTAGGCGGGGGCCCCGCCGGTCGCCGGCAGGACGCCGACCTCGAGGTCGGGCGCCTCCAGGTACGTCGCGTCGCTCGCCCCGCCGTTGTTCGGCCGCGGGGCGCGCAGGCGGGCGACGGTCGCGTGCTGCTGGGGCTCCTTGAGGGCCTTGGCGGCGCTCGCCGCGTGCTGCGCCAGCTCCTCGGGGTGGAGCTCCTCGAGCGGCCGGTCGTCGTCGTAGCTCACGTCGAGGAACGCCTGGACCATCTGGGCGAACAGCTGGGTCCCCGTCGTGACCTCCTGGAAGCCGAACGCCCCGGCGAGACCGAGCGTCTGGGCCCGGGCGCGGAGCTGCTCCAGGAAGCCGTTCATCGCCCCGGCGTCGACCCCGCGGTCGCGTTCCCCGCCGCTGCCGATCCCGACGACCTTCAAGCTCAGCTCGGAGCCGGCGGGGAGGATGTACGGGACCAGGTCGGTGAGCCCGCCGCGGAGCGGCGTGCCCGGCTCGGCGGGGACGCCGAAGCGGGCGGAGGCGTTGTCCCAGCCGTCCGTGACGAGGACGAGGTTGCCGCGGACCCCGTGCACGCCCGCGCGCAGGAGGTCGGCCCCGACCGCGATCGCATCCCAGACGGCCGACCGGCCGCTCGGCTGGAGGAGGGCGAGGAGGTTCTCGATGTACGGGAGGTTCTCGCGATGTACCTCGCCGAGCGGCACCGGGACGCGGACCGTCTCGGTGAACGTCACGAGCCCGAACGGCGTCCCGGACGCCGCGGCGTCCTGGAGGATCCGGAACACCGCCGTGCGGGCGACCTCGATCTTCTGGCGCTCGCCGCTCGTCCCCTGCGGGTCCGGGAGCGGCGCGAGCATGCTCTTGGAGAGGTCCAGGAGCAGCACGTTGCGGTCCCGAAGGTTCGGGACCGGCAGCGCGGCGGAGGCGTCCTGCATGGCCGACTGCGGTGCGCCCAAGGTTCCGGCCCGGCTCAGCTCAGCCCCGGGTCGACGTCCGGACGGGCCGGCCGTGCTCCACGGCTGCATTTACCAAGGGATGGGTATTTGTGCGTTCCGTTGCCCGCGGCGTCCCCTACGGCGGCCGGATTCCTCGCCGGGGAACGACGCGCTCGCGTTCGCCCCAACGGTTATAACCCGCACCCGGGTCCCGCGGCGCGCATGGGCAACATCCGCCAGACGTACATCAAGCGGGTCGCGATCGAGCTGATCCGCCACTATCCGAACGACTTCGGCGGGGATTTCGCCCAGAACAAGAAGAAGGTGCTCGAGCTGACCGACCTCGGCACCAAGGCGGCGGACGGCCAGCTGACCGTCGTCCACAAGAAGCTCGCGAACCGGATCGCGGGGTACGCGACCCGCTACACGAAGCGCAAGCGCGGCACGTAGGCCGGCCGCGACGCGGCCCTCGGCGCTAGGCGTCGAGGGGCGACAGCCCCTCTTGGAGGTGGACGATCTCCACCGGCGTCGTCGGGCGTCCGACGAGCAGTCCCCGCGAGTTCGCGACGACGCACGCTCCGACGACCGGCACGCCGAAGTTGGCGCTCGAGCGGTGGACCGGGACCCCGAGCAGCTGCTCCGCGTGCGCCGCCTCCCGGTCGGTCGTCTTCGGGTGGAGCACCGCGCCGCGGTTCGTCGCGACGCCGGCCATCCCGACGGTCCCGAGACCGGCGAGCGTCGCCCGCGCCGCGGGGACGCCGAGCGCTTCGCCGACCGCCGCGACCGCGGAGTCGGTGAACTCGGGGTGGACGAGCGCCCCCGAGTCGTTCGCGAGGACGTTGTTCCCCATCGCGTTCCGTCGGTCGCGGACGACGGCGACCGGGGCGATCGCCTCGAGGGCCCGCCGCTCGTCGCGGTCGAGCGCCTCTCCGACGACGAAGCCGCGCGAGTTCGCCGCCACCAGCGCGCCGACGACCTCCGCCTCGCCGATCGTGGTGCGGACCGGCGCGGCCCCGAGCACCCGGGCGAGCTCCCGTTCGAGCGGCGACGGGGTCGACGGCGGGATCACCACCGCGCGCTCGCCCGCGCGCACGAAGACGCCGAGGTACGGACTGCCGGCGAACAGCGTTCGACCGACCGGCACGCGACGGCCCGGCCCCCTCGGCCTACTCGGTCCCGAGCAGGTCGACCTCGATCAGACCGTCCTCGAATCGGATCGCCTTCACGCGGACCTGGCTCGGGATGTGCTGGATGCCGCGCTCCCAGAGGTGCTGGTTCAGGTGCGGGTCGATCCAGACGTCCTCGGGCTTTCCCTTCATGTGACGCACGACGAACCGGCGGATCGTCTCGACGGCGTGGCCGGCCCGCCGTCGGCGCGACGGCTGGTGGCGGCTCGCGCGCAGCGGGATCACGTACTCCCGTTCGAGCTCCTCGCCCCGACGCGGGGTCGTCTCCGGCGACATGGGGTTCGACCTCCGCCCTCCCTACTTGTGCAGGTGCCCGCGGCGCCAACTGTGGCGCTTCGGGTGGCGCGCGACGCGACGACCGGTCCGCTGCATCACCCAGGCCGGGACGCGCCGGTTCTGCTTCACGACGCGGAAGAGGCGGCGCTTGCGGGCGAGGCTCTTCCTACGGTTCGCCACGGCCGTCCTCCTCCCCTAGCGTCGGGTGATCCGGATCTCGCGGCGATCCGGGGAGATCCGCTCCAGGAGCGCCCGGAGCGTCGGGTCGTCGATCTGCCGCTGGATCCGCCCGCTGGCGGCCAGGGCGAGCAGCTGCTGCTCGACCGCCGCGGCGACGTCCGGCTTCGCGAGCCGGATCCGGCCCAACCGCTCGCGCGCATCGGGCGTGAGGATCCGCCGGAGCGCCTCCGATCGCTCCGCGTCGCGTCGCTGGCGCTCGGCCTCCTGGGCCGCGTACACCTGCGCGTTCGCGGAGTCGCTCGACTGCATCTCCTGGAGCTGCTGCATCCGGCGCCGGCGAAGCTCCGCGAGCTCCGCGTCGTCCGAGACCGACATCCGGGACCACCGCTCCGTCTCCCCGACCGGCCTACAGGTACTTGGCGAGCGCGGGTCGCTCCGCCGCGAGCGCGCGGAGGAGGTCCCGGCTCACCGAGTCGAGGAGCTTCTGCCCCGACGCGCTGACCCGGCGGCCGAACGTCTTGTACGGCTGGAGGAGGCCCGCCTTCTCGAGCTGCTGGACGATCTCCCGCAGGACGGCGCGCGAGCCGGTCCGCGCGTGGTACGGCGCGCTGCCGCGGTCGCGCTTCCCGCCGTACTCCGCGCTCAGCCGCTCGACGCCGATGTACCCCTTGAGGTAGATCTTGCGGAGGACCGAGGCGCTTCGAAGGTACCACCAGTCGGTCGCGACGGGGGCCCGTTGCTTGTGGACCCCGGTCTTCGCGAACTCCGCCCACGGGGGCGGCGAGACCGCGCCGCGCGTTTTGAGCTCGCCCGCCAGCTTGGTGAGCAGGGCGGACGTCGGCACGTCGTTCGGGTGCACCATCGAGGGGGCGCCCACTCGGCCGGGGTATTTAATGACGAGCGCGCGCGCCCTCGGAGCGGCCGCGTCGACCGGCGCCGGCGGGGGTCGACGCCCCGGGACGACTTAACTACCGGCGGCCCCCTCGTCGGGGACAGAGGTCGGCCCCTTCAGCACGATGACGACCGCGGCGCTCGTCCTCTCCGGCGGAGCGTCGACGCGGTACGGCGGATACCCGAAAGCGCTGCTCCAGGTCGACGGCGCCACCGCGATCGAGCGGGTCTGCGACCGGTGCCTCGACCGCGGCTTCGACCCCGTCGTCGTGGTGGCGGGTCCCCACCACGGCCCGATCGCCCACGCCCTGCGCGGGCGGCCGGTCACGGTCGTCGCGGCGGAGCGGTGGCACGAGGGACGCACTGCATCGATGCAGGCGGGGCTCGAGGCGATCCCGGAGGACCGCGATCTCCTGTTCTGGCCGATCGACCATCCGTTCCCCGGGGGGCGGGCGATCGACCGCCTGCTCGCCGCCCGCGACGCCGACGCGCTCGCGGTCTGGTTCATCCCGACGTTCGAGGAGCGCGGGGGGCACCCCGTGCTCTGGCGCGCCCTGCTGCGGTCCGAGCTGTTCGCGCTCCGCTCCGACGCCCCGATCCGTTCCTTAATCCCGGAGTTCGGGCCGCAGGTCGGCCGGGTCGCCGTCGACGACCCCGGGGTCGTCGCGAACGTCGACACGCCCGAGGAGTTCGCGTCGGCGCTCGAGGCGTGGCGGCGTCGGGAGCCCGACTGATGGACCGACGCACGGCCCGCGAAGCGCTCCGCCTGCTCGAGCACCACCGCCCGTTCGTGAAGGCGACCGTCGTGCGCGCCACCGGGTCCGTCCCGGGAAAGGTCGGGGCGACGATGATCGTCCGGGCGGACGGGACGACGCTCGGCACGGTCGGGGGCGCGGCGCTCGAGGAGGAGGTGAAGAGCCGGGCGCTCGCCGCGATCGAGCG
>JASHXM010000108.1 GCA_030043545.1 Thermoplasmata archaeon
CGACTGGAAGCGGACGCTCCTCGCCCGGGCGTTCGCGGAGCTCGCCAGCGCCGAGTCGCTGGTCCGCCACGCCGCGGCCCAGAAGGACGCCGGCGCGCCGTTCGCCCGCGACGCCTCGGTTGCGAAGCTGGTCGCCGCCCGGGCGGCCGTCGCCATCTCCACGGCCGGCGTCGACGTGGCCGGGATCGACGCCGGACCCGGGGGGGGCGCGGCGGGGCGACTGTGGCGCGACGCCCGGGTGTTCCCGATCGTCGAAGGGACCACCGAGATCCAGGAGCTCGTGCTCGCTCGCGACCTCCTCTCCGACGGCCCCCCGCCAAACGCTTAGCCGCGGCGCGGTTCGTACCGGAGATGCCCCGTCGCCGACCGCCCGCGCCGCCGGTCCCGTCGGCGAGTCTACCCGGGGGGGCGGGCGTTCCCCTCAGCGCCACCCCGATCGAGGCCGAGATCCGCACGATCCTCGAGCGCGACGGGATCACCCAGCTGTACCCGCCCCAGGCCGCCGCGGTCGGACCGGTGCTCGCGGGGGAGAGCGTCCTGCTCGCGTGTCCGACGGCGAGCGGGAAGTCGCTCGTCGCCTACCTCGCGCTGCTGCGCGCCGTGCGGGCCGGGCGGACCGGGCTCTACCTCGTGCCGCTCCGCGCGCTCGCCTCGGAGAAGGGCGAGGAGCTCGAGGCGTTCCGGGAGCTCGGGGTCCGGGTCGGGGTGTCGATCGGCGACTTCGACCTCTCCGCGGAGAAACTCGAGAAGCTCGACATCCTGGTCGCGACGAGCGAGAAGGCGGACGGGCTGCTCCGCCGCGGGAGCCCGTGGCTCGACCGGCTCGGCGTCGTCGTCGCCGACGAGGTCCACTTGATGCGCGACCCCGACCGAGGACCGACCCTCGAGGTCAGCCTCACCCGCCTCCGACGCGCGTACCCCGACCTCCAGGTCGTGGCGCTGTCCGCCACCGTCGGGAACGTCGCCGAGGTCGCCGCGTGGCTCGACGCGCGGCCGATCTCGAGCGACTTCCGCCCGGTCCCCCTCCGGCAGGGGGTCTACCACGGCGGCCGGATCACCTTCTCCGACCTCTCGACGCGGGAGATCGACCCACCCGGCGACGCCGTCCCGAGGTTGGTCCGGACGGTGATCGAGGACGGCGGCCAGGCGCTCGTCTTCGTCAACAGCCGACGCGCGAGCGAGCAGCTCGCCCTCGCCCTCGTCCCGACCGTCCGACGGCTCCTCGGGCCCGAAGGAGCCGCCGCCGCGGCGGCCGTTACCGAGGAGCTCGCGGGGGGCTCCGACGAGGAGACCGAGGGGATGCGGCGCCTCTCCGCGCTCGCGCCCCACGGGGTCGCCTTCCACAACGCCTCGCTCACCAACCCCGAGCGGCGGACGATCGAGCGGGCGTTCCGGTCGCGCGTGCTGAAGGCGCTCGTCGCCACGCCGACGCTCGCGGCGGGGATCAACCTCCCGGCCCGGCGCGTGATCGTCCGCGACACCAGCCGCTACGACGACCGACTGGGAGTCCAGGCGCCGATCCCGGCGCTCGAGGTCCAGCAGATGCTCGGTCGGGCCGGACGGCCCCGGTTTGACGCGGAGGGGGAGGCGGTGCTCGTCGCCCGGACCCCGGACGACGAGGAGCGGCTGCTCGACGAGTACATCGGGTCGGCGCCCGAGGCGATCGTCAGCCGCCTCGCCTCCGAGCCCGCGCTCCGGATGCACGTGCTCGCGCTCGTCGCGAGCGGGGCCGTCAGCTCGGAGCGGCAGCTGGAGGAGTTCTTCGGAGCCACGTTCTACGGCCGGACCCTCCCGCTCGACGACCTGCGGTCGAAGATCGACTCCGTCCGCCGGTTCCTCGAAGAGCACGGGCTGCTCGAGCGGGGACCCGCCCTCGCCGCCACCCGGTTCGGCGCGATGACGAGCCAGCTGTACGTCGACCCGCTCGGGGCGATCGTGCTCCGCGGGGTGCTCGAGCGGGCGCCGATCGGGGTCGCCGCCTTTCCGCTGCTCGCCGCCGTGGCTGCGACGCCGGACGTCGCGCCGCTCTACCTCCGGCGCGGCGAGGAGGCCGACCTCATCTCGCGGTTCTCGGACGAGCAGGCCGAGATGCTCGTGAAGCCGGACGAGCCGCCGCTCGAGCTCGACTGGGACGGCTTCCTGGCCACCCTCAAGACGGCGACGGTGCTCGAGTCGTGGATCGCGGAGGTGCCGATGGTCGAGATCACGGCCCGCCACGGGATCGGCGCGGGCGACGTCCGGAGCCGGGCCGAGGACGCCGACTGGCTGCTGTTCTCGCTGGGCCGGATCGCGACCGTGTTCGCCCCGCGCCAGGTGCGCGCGGCCGACGACCTGTCGCTCCGGGTCCGGTACGGCGTCCGCGAGGAGCTCCTCGACCTGGTCCGACTCCGGGGGATCGGGCGGGTCCGCGCGCGGCGGCTGTTCGCCGCGGGGTTCGCCGACCGGGAGGCGCTCCGGAACGCGCCGATCGACCGGATCGAGCAGGCGCTCAAGTCGCGGCGCCTCGCCGAGATGGTCGAGGGGCAGCTCAACCCTCGCTCGGTCCGTCCCCGAGCCGAACCCGC
>JASHXM010000109.1 GCA_030043545.1 Thermoplasmata archaeon
ACGAGCAGCCCGCCGACGATCCCGACCGAGACCGACGCCGACGGGAGCAGGAAGGCGATCGCCCACGCCGCCGCAAAAGCGAACCCGGTGAGGGCGAGCGGCCGGGTCGCCCGGCGCATCCCTCCCGCGACCCGGCCGGGGGCGTCGGCGAGCCAGGCGAGGGTGCCGAGGACCGCCGCGCCGCCCCCGAGCCCCCCGAGCACCGCATCCGGGGCGGCGAAGAACGCGAGGAGGGCGAGCCCGACGAGCGCGACGACGAGCGCGGTGTTCGTCCGTCGGCCGCCGCTCGACGCGCGCAGCCCGATCGCCCCGGCCGCGGCGCCGATCGCGATCGCGAACGAGAGGGCGTACGGCAGGGCGGTCGTGAACGCGAAGACGATGTACGTCCCGAGCAGGACGCCCCCGCCGATCCCGACGGCGGGGCGGGCGATCGTGCGGGGCTCGGGTTCGGCGGCCACGCTAGATCCTCCGCCGGACCGGACGCGAGAGGAGGTGCGCGAGCTCGCCGAGCGATCCCAAGTCCTCCCAGTCGACGACCGACGCGTAGACGCGCGTCGCCGCGAGGCGCATCCGGCGCTCGAGGTTCGCGAGCCGCGTCGCGAGGTCGGCTTCGCGGCTCGATAGGACCGGGCGACGCGGGGCGAGGGCGTGCCACGACGGGTTGAGCACGATCGTCGGGTAGCCGCGGTGCTTCAGGTGCGCCACCAGGTCGCACGCGTCGTCGCCGGCGAGCGTGGAGAGGAGGAGCGTGGTGACGCCGCCCGGGTAGAACCGCCGCGCCGAGACCGCGCACCGTTCCGACGGCCCGACGACCGTCGAGCGACGCGTGGTGCGGATCGCGTTGCGGATCCGGACGCTCTGCGTCCGCCCGCTCCCGAGCGGGACCGTCTCGAGGAACTCACCGAACGACGCGTAGCCGACCCGCGCCTTCTGACGGAGGAAGGCGGTGGCGACGCCGGTCGCCGCGGCGCGCGCCACGCCGAGGAACCGGTCGTCGATCGCCGGCCCGAGCGAGGACGGCCGGGTGTCGATGAGCAGGAGGAGGTCGCCGGTCCGCTCGACCTCGAACTCGTTCGCGAGCCACGTTCCGGCCCGGGCGCTCGCCCGCCAGTTGATCCGACGCGGCGGCTCGTCCGGCGCCGCCGGGCGGATCCCGAAGTACTCGCCGCTGAGCCCGATCTGGCGCGTGCGCGTCCGGCCGGGGAGCTGACGGGTCCGCTCCAGTCGGACCGCTCCGAGCTTGAGGAGCTCCAGCGGAAACCGCTCCACGATCAGCGGCGCCGTCGCGAGACGGATCGGGCGCCCCACGACGCCCATCGGGTCGGTCCACGTCGCGGCCGGAGGGCGCACCGCCTCCAGGACCGGACGGTCCGATCGCCACGCCAGGTCGAACCGGACCGACCCCGGGAACCAGCCGACCCGCGGCCGGCGCACCTCCGTCAGCTCCGAGGGGCGGGGGAACGAGAGCGTGAGATCGTCGCTCGCCGACGGGGGGTTCACCGAGAGGACGCCGGCGATCCGAACGTCGCCCGAGCCGCCCGTCGCCCGCCAGGCGAGCGCGACCGTCGGCGCGGGGCGCGGCGAGGTGATCGCGGCCGCGATCGGCGCGACGAGCAGCGGGACCGCGACCAGGATCATCACCGGGTCGCGGACGCCGAGCCCGAGCAGGACGACCGCGAGGACGAGGAACGCGGCCCCCGCGCCCGTGAGGAGATAGCCGCGTCGACGCCAGACGAGCGGGGGGGGCGGCGCCGGCGGGGGGCTCACGCCGCCGCCTCGAGCTCGGCCAGCCGGTATTCGACGTATTCGAGGAACTCCTCGCGCGGGAGCGCGCTGATCTCCTCGAGCTCGGCCGTCTCGCGGCTCGGGAGCGCGGGGTGGACCAGGGCGCGGTCGACCCGGTCGAGCAGGAGGATGATCGCCTCCTGGCCCATCTCCCCGGAGGCGAACCAGACCTCGCTCCCTCCTTCGGGCGGGGCGGCGGCCGCCGGGGTCGGGGCGACCTCGATCTCGGGGGTGCGCAGCGAATCCCAGAGCGCGAGCCCGGCGGCGAGGACGGCGACCGCGGCGAAGCCGACGGCCAGCGGAAAATCCGCGGTGACGACGATCGCGCCGACGGTCGCGAGCAGGGCGACGATGACGAACGTCCAGCGGAACGGGACGTTCATCCGATCGCGCGGCCGGCCCTCAGGTCGTGCTCGGCGATCAGGATCGACCGGCGGGCGCGCTCGATCGCCTCCGGCCCGATCGGATGCGACGAGTAGCACGCCTCCTCGAACGTGCGGGTCAGCACCCCGGCCGCCTCCGGGTGGACGCCGAGCGGCACCAGGTGGGCCGAGCGGATCTCCTCCGGGGTCCGGTGCGACGGGATCAGGAACCGCGGTTCGAGTCGCTGTAGCAGCTGGTGGTACAGCTGGATGATCACCGACCGGGGGTCGGTCGACTTCGGGAGCTCGGCGGCGGCCTGGGAAAGGACGCGCGCGGCCTGGAGCCGTACGCCGGACGGCGTCGCCGCTTGGGCAGCCCGCGCCCGGGCGATCGCCCAATGGGAGAGGAGGCGGGGGACGAGGAAGATCCCGAGCAGGATCGCCGCGGCGACGCCGAGGAACAGCGGCCACGACTCGACCGGCGGCTTCGCCGGGTACGGCACGAGGGAGGTGCCGTTCTTCCCCGACCCTCCGCCGGATTTCCCGCTGCCCGTCCCGTTGGTCCCGTTGCCGTGACCCGATCCGCCGCCCGAGGTGTGATTCCCGCTCGAGCCGTTCTTGCCGCCCGAGCCGGAGTGATTGCTACTGTTGCCGGAGCCCCCGCCTCCGGTCCCGGTCCCTCCGCCGCCCGTGGAGCCGGAACCG
>JASHXM010000110.1 GCA_030043545.1 Thermoplasmata archaeon
CGGGATCCACGTGGCACGGCGCGCCGGCCTGCCGGCGCCGCTCCTAGAGGAGGCCGAGCGCCTCCTCCGCCAGTTGGAGTCGGACGGCATGAACCTCCCGGCTCCCCGTCGGGGCCGGTCGGGACCCGGGAGCGGATACACGCAGGCCGTCCTGTGGGACGGCGGCTCCGACCCGATCCGCGGGGAGCTCGCTCGGATCGACGAGGAGCATCTGCCGCCCGACGAGCTTCGGCGTCGTCTGCGCGAGCTGAAGCGACAGGCCGAGGCCGGGCCGTCCGCGAAATGAGCGGCCGGACGGGACGACGGCCGATCCAGCGGCTCCTGCCGACGACGGTCGACCGGATCGCGGCCGGCGAGGTCGTCGAACGGCCGGCGTCGGTCGTGAAAGAGCTCGTGGAGAACGCCGTCGACGCCGGGAGCCGCTCGGTCGTCGTCCGGATCACGGGCGGGGGACTCGACCGGATCGAGGTCGCGGACGACGGCGCGGGAATCCCGCCCGAGGAGCTGCCCCTCGCGGTCGAACGACATGCGACGAGCAAGCTCCTCCCCGACGGTCCGCTGGACGCGATCGCGACGCTGGGGTTCCGCGGCGAGGCGCTCGCGGCGATCGGCGCCGTCGCCCGTCTTCGGATCACCTCGCGTCCCCCGGACCGGGAGGCGGCCGAAGGGATCTCGGTCGTCGGGGGCACGGTCGGGCCGGCGTTCCCGGCCGCTCGCGCGCCGGGGACGACCGTGGCGGTCGACGACCTGTTCTTCAACACCCCGGCCCGACGGAAATTCCTGCACAGCCCGCCCGCCGAGCAGGTGGAGCTCGTCCGCACCGTGGAGCGCCTCTACCTCGCGCGCCCGTCGGTCGCGCTCACGGTGTTCGCGGACGGTCGCGAGATCGCCGACCTCCCCGCCACGGAGCGGCTCGCGGACGCCGCCGCCCGCGTCCTCGGCCCCGAGTTCCTCGACGCGTCGTTCGAGGTCGACGGCCCGGTGCCCGGGGGTCGAGCGGTCGGAGCGATCGGGCTACCGTCCGTCGCCTCGGCGACGTCGACCGGGCTCTACCTCGCGGTGAACGGCCGGGCGATCGTCGCCCGCGGGCTCACCCAGGCGGTGCGGGCGGCGTTCGGGGACGCGTTGCCTCGCAGCCGGTTCCCCGTCGGCGTGCTCCACCTCGAGCTCGACGCGCGGGTCGTCGACGCCAACGTCCACCCGGCGAAGCGCGAGGTCCGGTTCGCCCGATCGCGGGAGCTCGACGACGCTGTGCGTCGCGCGGTGCGCGAGTCGTTGCTCGGCGCCCCCGCGTTGGACGACCCCGGACCGGCCCGTGCGGCGGCTCCGGGTGGGCGTGCCGAGACGGCGAAGGCGCTGGTGGGCGGCGAGGGGCGCGCCGTCGCCCGGTCGGAGCAGCGGACGTTGCTGCCGCCGGCCGCGCCGGTGGCGGTCACCGGACAGGGCCCGGCCCGAGTCGCCCGCCGGTTCGAGCTCCTCGGGGTCGTCGACGCGCTCTACTGGGTGGCGGCGACCGACGACGGATTCGCGTTGGTCGACCAGCACGCCGCCAGCGAGCGGCTGTTGTTCGAGACCCTCCGCCGCGACGGGAGCTTGGCGCGGCAGCAACTGGTGGAACCGGTCACGGTCCGTCTCTCCGCCGCGGAACGCGCGTCCCTCGCGACGTACGCCGACGCCGTCGAGCGCGCCGGGTTCGCCGTGGACCGGTTCGGGCCGGAGTCGGTCCGCGTTCGTTCGGTCCCGAGCTACCGGGGTCGCTCGGCGTCCGCGACCGCCCTGCCGGAGCTGCTCCGGGAGCTCGCCGAAGGGCGGCGGCCCACCGTGCCGGACGGCCTCGAAGAGCGTCGGGCGGCGTCGATCGCCTGCCACGCGGCGATCCGCGCCGGGGATCCCGTCGCGCCCGAGGAGCTCGCGCGGTTGATCGAGGCGCTGCCCGATACGGTCCGCTCCTGCCCCCACGGGCGCCCGATCTACGTGCGGCTCTCCCGGTCCCGGCTCGACGGCTGGTTCCTTCGTCGGGGCGGATGACCGACCCGATCCGCGCGGCCCGGCCCGCGTCGGAATCCGAGCTCGTCGCCCACGCCGCCGCGGGGTTCCGAGCCCAGGGGTACCGGACGTACATCGACCCCGACGGGACCGACTACTTCGACCTGGTCGTACGACGGGACGGGGAGGTCGGGCTGGTCGAGGCGAAGCTCACCGGCACGCGCGCGGTCCTCCTCCAGGCGGTGCGCCGTCGGGCGTGGGGCGACTGGGTCGCGATCGTCCTTCCGTCCCGGCGCGCGGCCGAGCGCGCCGTCGACCGGACGGCCGATCGACGCGCGGCGCCGGTCGGAGTGTTCGCCTGGCAGGACGGCCAGCTCACGACGATCCGGCCTCCCGGCCGGTTCCCCGCGGCGGTCGACGACCCGTTCGCGTCGGTGCGCGCCCAGCTCGCCGCCGCGTTGGACCGCCTGGACGCGGGGGAGCTCCCGGCGAACGTGCCCTGGGACGGCGTCGGCGTCGCCCTGCGCCGGGCCTCGGGCGGTCGCCGGTTCCGGGAGTGGCGGCTCGACGAGCCCCCGGCCGGCCCGATCTAGGAGCCCGGGGCGGCGAGCAGCGCGGCGGCGACGTTCCCCGGCAGGTACCGGGCCGCGTACGGCGGGCCCTGGGCGGCGAGCGCCCGTCGTTGCGCCAGATCGGCGACGAGCTCGGCGACCGCGGAGGAGAGGTCGCCCGGGTCGTCCCCGACGACGTACCGGACCGCGTCGTTCGGCTCGACCGGGAGGTGCGCGGTCGCGAGCGCGACCGGGGCGACCCCGAGCTGGAGGGCGAGCACGAGGCCCGGGTCGAACCCCGGGGTGCGACGGGCGAACACCGCGACGTCGGCGGCGGCCAACGCCGTCACGAGCGTGCGACGGTCGCGTCCGGGGGCGGGGTGCACGCCGGGCTCGGTGGGCGCCTCGGCCCCGGCGACGACCAGCCGGACCCCGGGGAACAGCGGCCGGATCCGTCGGAACGCCTCCCGGGCCCGATCGATCCCGGACGCCTCCGTGTTCTCCGAGGCGGCGACGGCCGCGACGACCGGCACATCCGTCGGGAGCGCGAGCGCGGTCCGAGCCTCCTCCCGAGTCGGCGGCGCCGGCTCCGGGGCGACGGGCGGGACGGTGGTGCCGATCCGCTCCGGGGCGATGGAGTACTCCTCCGAGAGCGCCGCGGCGAGGGCGGGGGCGTCGCAGAGGATCCGATCGGCCTCCTCGAGCGCCGCCCGCTCGAGCCTCCGCACCGACCGACGGTCCCGCCAGGTGTCGACGCGGTCGAGGAGGTTCGCCGAGCGACGGCCGTTCCGTTCGAGGTCGAAGTCGGCGAGCTGGACCGACCGGACGATCGCGTCGATCCGCGCGCCCGACGCCCGGTGGGGGACCGCGAGGGGGCCCAGCCCGGC
The DNA here is from genome assembly GCA_030043545.1 of Thermoplasmata archaeon. Taxonomy (GTDB): domain Archaea; phylum Thermoplasmatota; class Thermoplasmata; order Lutacidiplasmatales; family UBA184; genus Lutacidiplasma. The sequence goes on from JASHXM010000110.1 coordinate 3,425, forward strand.
GGGGTCGCGGAGCACCAGCGTGCCGCCGGGCCGGATCCGTCGCCCGGCCGACCGCGCGAACTCCGCCGGCTCGATCGCCGCGCCCGGCCGGCGGGTGACGACGTCCAGCGGGAGGGCGTCGATCCGCGCGGGGGCGGTCGGCGGGTCGGGTCCGGAGGGGAACAGCACGCGGACGGCCGCCCCCCGGTCGCGCAGTCCCTCGGCGAGGGACCACGCGGGGGCGGCCGGGTCGTACGGGTCGGTCGGGTACGGACCGGCCGCGAGGAGGTCGACCGCCCGGTCCGCCATCGGCCGCCGAGGAGCCGGTGAGACCCGAAAAGGGTTCGCTCGGAGCGGGCCTACGCGGCGAGGCCGACGTCCCGGGCGAACGACCGACCGACCATCCGCGAGGACGGGGCGACCCCCATCCCCTCGAGGATCGTCGGGGCGAGGTCGAGGAGCGTCGGCGAGGCGGGCACCGCGCCGGCGGGGATGCCGTCCCCGGCGCCGAGCAGGATCCCGTCCATCCGGTGGGTGCCGGAGCCGTAGAAGAAGCCGGGCCGCTCGCGGATCAGCGGGTTCGGGTAGCCGAAGTCCATCCGCGGCTCCGTGCGCATCTCGTCGACCCGGATGAGGAGCGCGGGGGCGTGGCCCAGGTTCCGCCCCTGGTACAGCTCGGGCGGGGTGAACACCTCGATGTGCGCCTCGGGGAACCGCTCCAAGCGGGCCCGGATGTCGCGGACGACCTCCTCCCGACGCTCGGGGGTGAGGTCCGGATTGAACGGGTTCAGGTAGATCCCCTCGGGGACCGGATAGGAGAAGGCGACGGTCTTGCGCCAGTCGATCCGGGGCGCGACCCGTTCGAACGACGAGTCGCTCGAGACGAGCTCCGCGAGCTGGGCGTGGCGGGAGTCGCGCAGGTAGTCGGCGAGCCACCGCGTCGCCCGCCGGCCGAACGGCAGGCGCTGGGCCCGGAGCAGCATCCGCGCGAGGAGGCGACGTCGCGCGAGCTCGGACTCGTTGCGGAAGACGAGCAGCCGCTCCTCGGCGAGCCAGCGGTTCGTGAGAAAGTCCGACTCGATCGGCCCGTGGCCGTGATCGGAGATGACGAGCGTGACGGCGCGGTCGCCGCCGGCCCGGAACGCCTCGTCGACGGAGGCGCACGAGCGGTCGATCGTCCGCCAGAACTCGAGGAGGTCGGCCGGGATCTCGTTGACGGGACGGCTCAGCTCGCCCCACAGCTGGTGCTCGACCCGGTCCGTCTCGCGGAAGAGGGCGAACAGGAAGTCGGGCCGGTGACGGCGGGCGAGAGCGACCGCGACCTGCGCCCGCTGCGCGACGTCGCGGGTCGCGTGCGCCACCCACTCGCCGCGCTCGGCCTGCCGGAACAACGGCAGCTCGCACGGGTACTCGGAGCCGATCGCCGAGCGGACCTCCGAGCGGATCCCCGACGGATAGGTCGCCCGCCCGTCGGCGAACATCCCGGGGACGATGAACCCGTGGACCGGGTACCCTTCCGCCATCGGGAAGTTGAGGACCCCGACCTTGACCCCGACGCGCGACAAGCGGTCCCAGAACGCCTCGACGGGCCGGAACGACCGGACGGTCCGGGAGCGCCCCGGCGCCTCGCCCGGCTCGGTGAAGCCGAAGATCCCGAGCTCCCCCGGGTCCTGCCCCGTCGCGAAGGAGAACCAGGCGGGGATCGTCTTCGCCGGATAGACCGAGCGGAGCGGCGCCCGGAACCCCCGGCGCGCAAGCGAGCTCAGGAACGGGAGCTCGCCGGCCCGCATCAGCGGGTCCAGGAGGTCGAACGTCCCGCCGTCCAGCCCCAGGATGAGGAACCGACGCGCGGAACCGACCATCGAAACTGCCGACCTATCCCGACCGGTTCGACTCGGTGTCGGCGTATAAAGGGTTTAGTCTCGCGTCGAGGTCACAACAGGCGTACCGTCTCCAAGTTGTACGGCGCGCGCGACTCGACGTTGAACCGCTTGTAGAGGCTCGAGCAGAGGTCGACCGTCTTCGACTCCTCCCCGTGGTTGAGCAGGATCCGCTGCGGGCGGGGGTCGAGCGACGCGACGTAGTTCATCAGCTGGGCGCGGTCCGAGTGTCCGGAGAATCCCTCGATCGTCGCGATCTCGAGCCGGACCGGGACCGCCGACTGCCGCGGGCCGTCCAGGAACGACGCCTCCGAGACGCCGCGCTGGAGCCGTCGACCGAACGTCCCGTCCGCCTGGTAGCCGACGAACAGGAGGCCGTTCTTCTCGTCGGGCGCCCACGCCCGGAAGTACTCCATCACAGGTCCCCCGCTCATCATCCCCGACGTCGCGAGCACGATGCACGGGTCGCGGGAGTCGAGGATCGACGACCGCATCTGGCCGGAGTCGACCCGGCGGAAGACGTCGGCTAGGAACGGATTGTCCCCCTGCTGGAAGATCTGGGTCCTCAGCTGGCTGTTCAGGAACTCGGGGTAGGCGGTGTGGATCGCCGTCGCCTCGAAGATCATCCCGTCCAGGTAGACCGGGACCTTCGGGATCTTCCCGTCCCGCATCTTCTCCTCGAGGGCGAGCATCACCTCCTGCGACCGCCCGACGGCGAACACCGGGACGATCAGCTTCCCGCCGCGCGAGACGATCTGGTTCGCGAGGTGGGTGAACTCCTCCGTCGCCTGCTGGCGGCTCGGCTGGATGTCCCGGTAGCCGCCGTACGTCGACTCGAGGACGAGCGTTTCGAGCCGGGGGAACCGGTTCGTCGCGGGGTTGAACAGCCAGCTCCGCTCGAACTTGATGTCGCCGGAGTAGGCGAGGTTGTGGTCCCCTTCGCCGAGGTGGAAGTGGCAGATCGACGAGCCCAGGATGTGGCCCGCGTTGTGGAGCGTGAGCCGGATGTCGGGGGCGATGTCGGTCGTCTCCCCCCACCGGAGGGGGACCGTCCGCGTCACCAGCTCCCGGACGTGCGACGAGTCGTAGAGGCCGCGTCGGGCCTCCTGGTTGACGACCTTGATCGCGTCGAGCAGCATCAGCGTCATCAGGTCGCGCGTCGGGGCGGTGCAGTAGATCGGCCCCTTGTACCCGTACTTGAGCAGCACCGGGACGAGGCCGCAGTGGTCCAGGTGCGCGTGGGTGACGACGACCGCGTCGAGCGAGTCGAGCGGGAGCAGCTCGGGGGCGTTGAAGAACGGCGTGCGGTCCGAGCCGGGGTCGATACCGCAGTCGATCAGCACCTTCGAGTTCTGGGTGGTGAGCAGGTGCGCGCTCCGGCCGACCTCGCGGTAGCCGCCCAGCGAGGTGTTGCGGACCCACAGCTTCTCGGGGAGCGGGTCGCGGGCGATCCGGACGCCGACCTTCTTCAAGAACGAGCGGCGGTCGTCGAACGAGTTCCGCAGGTGGATCCGGACCTCCTCGACGGTCTTCGACGGGATCGGCGGCGTCCGGACGACGGTCGGGACCCAGCCGATCTTCCGTTTCAAGTCGTTCAGCACGGACCCGCCGCGGCCGATCGCGGCGCCGGGGTTCGCCGCCTCGATCGTCACCTCGCCCGTCTCGGGCTCGAAGAACAGCTGGTTGATCTCCGCCTCGGGCGGGATCACCTCCCGGATCACCTTCTCGGCCTCCTTCGGCTCGGCGAGGACCGACGGGTCGGAGCGGACGACGACGCGGCGGCGCAGCCGCTGGGCGATCTGGCGGAGGTACTCGCCGCCGCCCAGGAACTGGTCCAGCTGCTTCGTGTAGAGGACGATCTGCGGGCCTTCCAGCTCGATGTCGGTGACCTCGATGGCCTCCGGCAGGACCTCCTTCAGGGCCCCCCGTGTTTGCTCTAGGAGCGAGTCGAAACTCATCCACGTACGAAGGGGTTGGGCGGAACGGGTCGGGCCCCCGGGGGCCCCCCGCGCCTACGCCGTCGGCGGAGGCAACGGAATCTTGAGCGCTTTCAGGCGTTTATTGATTTCGTCGTCGGAGAGCTCGCGGTACTCCTTCGCCGTGATGAGGTGGACGACGTATCCGTCGCCGCTCGCGCTGTCCCGCCGCATCGCCGCCGTGAGGCCCCGCAGCGCGAGGTCGATGGCGTCCGACGACGACATGTCGCGCGAGTACCCCTCCTCGACGATCCCGTAGGCGAACGGCGAGCCCGAGCCGACGGAGACGAACCGGTCCTCGGTCGATCCGCCGGCCGGATCGACGGAGAAGAGGTGGCCCCCCTTCGCGTCGGTGCCGCCGAGGATCAGCCAGGCGTAGTACGGGTAGTAGCGGTTGCCGCTCAGGATGTTCGCGAGGAGCGTCGCGGCCCCTTCCGCGCTCATCGGGGCGTTGCGCCGGAGCCGGTACAGCGACACCTCGGCGCGGAGGTAGCGGACCAGCACCTGGGCGTCCCCGACGAGCCCCGCGGTCGTGACGCCGATGTTCTGGTCGACCTTGAACAGCTTCTGGAACGTCTTGTTCTGGATCATGCTGCCGGCCGTCACGCGCCGCTCGCTCGCGAGCACGACGCCGTCCTTCGCGACGATGCCGATCGTCGTCGTGCCGGTCCTCAGCCGCTCCTGCTCGGTGACCTGCGCTCCCGCGTGCATCCGAACGACCTCCGCCCTCAGAAACCGAGCCGCCCGACTCGGGGGGCCTATATAAGCGCGCGCGACGCGATTACGCCCGGACCACCGAGGAACCCCGGGCGAGCGCCCGGGCGCGCGTCGGAACGCGACACCGAATTAAACCCGGCCCGGCTCGGCCGCGCGGTCCGCATGCGTCGGCACGAGGTCGTCGTCGTCGGCGCGGGGCTCGCCGGTCAGCGGGCGGCGCTCGCCGCGGTCGAGGCGGGCCGCGATGTCGCGATCGTCTCGAAGCTCCATCCGCTCCGCTCCCATTCCGGGGCGGCCCAGGGCGGGATCAACGCCGCGCTCGGACCGGAGGATTCCGTCGACACCCACATCTACGACACGGTGAAGGGGTCCGACTACCTCGGCGACCAGGACGCGATCGAGTTCTTCTGCCGCGAAGCCGGGCCGACCGTCATCGAGATGGAGCATTTCGGCACGATCTTCAGCCGCGGGCCGGACGGGTCGCTCGCCCGACGCGCGTTCGGCGGCGCCGGCTTCCCCCGCACGATCTACGCCGCGGACCGGACCGGCCTCGCGCTCCTCCAGGGGCTCTGGGAGCGGCTCGGTACCGCCCGGTTCACGCTCTACGAGGAGTGGGACCTCACGGAGATCGTCGTCCGGGACGGCCGGGTGCACGGGATCGTGGCGTTCGACCGCCGGACCGGCGACTTCGACGAGATCGCGGCGCCGAGCGTCGTCGTCGCGACCGGTCCGTTCGGCCGCGTCTACGGGCGGACGACGAACGCCCACAGCTGCACCGGCGACGGCGTCGCCGCAGCGTACGATGCCGGGGCGTTCTTGAAGGACATGGAGTTCGTCCAGTTCCACCCGACCGCGCTCCTCGAGACCGGGAT
>JASHXM010000111.1 GCA_030043545.1 Thermoplasmata archaeon
ACGTTCGCGACCACCCGCTCGATCTCGGAGGCGGTCGGGACGTACTGGAGGTGCTGGTAGAACTTGTACAGCGGCACCTCCTCCTTGTACCGCTCGATCTCCGCCCGCTCCGCGCGGAACGCCCCGAGCTTGAGGTCCCGCCGTACGATGTCGGCCAGGAGGACGCTCAGCGCCTGCGCGGTGCCGCCGGCGGCCCGGATCGGCCCCGCGTAGTACAGCTCGATGTACGGACGACCGTCCGGGCCGGCCGGGAGGTGGACCTCGGCGAGCCCTTCAAGCGGGGCGACGAGGATCCCCTCGGTGAGGATGGCGAGCCCGACCCGGATCGCCGCGTCGACCCGGGCCGCGACGGACGGGCGTCGCGCGCTGTCCGCGGCGAGGCGACGTGCGATCGTCACCGCGACCTCCTCGCGGGGCATCGCGCGGGCCAGCGCTCGGATCTCCTCGGAGATGCCGTCGATGCCGAGGTGGCGGAGCAGCTGCTCGACCCGCGCGGCCATATCCTGCGCCCGGGGGATCTCGGGGGTCGTCTCGGGGTCGATCCCCTCCCGCCGGGCCTCGGAGGCGGCCGCGTACGCCCGGTCGACCTCGGTCTCGATCGCCCGGAAGTACGCCTCCACGTCGCGCGAGTGGGGCGACCGCTCTTAACGGTGCGACGGCCGATCGGCCGCGCGGGCGGCGTCGGGCGGTGGGCGGAAAAAGCTTCTAAGTCGCCCCGGGGTGCGCGGGACATGCCCCAGACCGTGGCAGCGATCGACCGACTGTTGTCGAAGCGGCACCTGCTCAAGCACCCGTTCTACGTCGCGTGGTCGAAAGGCGAGTTGCCCCTCGCGACGCTCCGGTCGTACGCCGGCCAGTACTACCACTTCGAATCGAACTTCCCGCGGTACGTCGGGGCGGCCTACTCGAAGCTCCGCCGACCCGAGGATCGGAAGGCGCTGCTCGAGAACCTGGTCGACGAGGAGGGCCGCCGCCCGACCCACCCCGAGCTGTGGCTCGACTTCGCGGCCGGCATCGGAGCGTCCCGTCGGTCCGCTCGGTCGGCGCCCATCGCGCCGGCGACGCGCGCGTTGCTCGACTGCTACGAGCGGTTCGCTGAGGGCGCCGCGGCGGGGCCGTCGCTCGCGTCCCTCTACGCGTATGAGTCGATCTTTCCCGAGATCGCCGCCGAGAAGTCGCGCGGGCTCCGGGCGCACTACGGGATCCGCGACCGGGCGACGCACGAGTTCTTCCGCGTACACACCGGCGCGGACGTCGCCCACTCCCGGGCCGAGCGACGCCTCCTCGCGCGGGAGCTCGCCGCCTCCGCGGCAACGCGCGCCGAGTCCCTCGCTGCCGCGAGGACGACGATCGACGCCTGGTGGGCGTTCCTCGACGGATTCCCGCTGCCGCGCACGAACGCCTGACGGCCCCCGCCGTGCCGTCCGAGCACCGGTACCGCACCGCGCTCGAGTGGACCGGCAACCGGGGGGTCGGCACCCGCCGGTACGACGCGTACGCCCGCGACCACGTGGTGCGCGTCGCCGGGAAACCCGAGCTGCTCGGCTCGTCCGACCCGACATACCGGGGCGATGCCTCGCGCTGGAACCCGGAGGAACTGCTCGTGGCGAGCCTGGCCGGCTGCCACATGCTCTGGTACCTCCACCTCGCCGCGGTCCACGGCGTAGAGGTCGTCGCCTACACCGACGCCGCGGAAGGGACCCTCGTCCTCTCCGCCGATGGCGGGGGCCGGTTCTCGGAGGTCGTCCTCCACCCGCGCGTGACGATCGCCGCGGGCTCGCCGGCGACGGCCCACGCGCTGCATGACGACGCGCACCGCCGATGTTTCATCGCCGCCTCCGTCAACTTCCCGGTGCGGCACGACGCCGAGATCCGATCCGTCGGAGCCGGCGACGGTGCGGGCCGTCCCGCGTAGCCGACGGGCCGGCTCGGGGAGAATTGCGGTTCCGCTCTACGCAAATGTTTATGTAGAAAACTCCGAGATTCCGCGACAGAGCGTATGACGCTCGTCTGACAAACGGGGCGGGAACCAACGATGAAGTCCATCATCCAGGAAGCGATCGCGAAGCACCAGGAGAACCAGAGCCTGGTCGAGGAGAAGGCGCCGGCGCCGCCGGCGTACGTCAACGCCGACGACGCGGAGCTCGCGAAGCTGGCGGAGACGCTCAAGGTCAACATCCGGATCGTCGGTTGCGGCGGCGGCGGGTCGAACACCATCAACCGCTGCGTCGAGGAGGGGATCTAAGGCGCGGAGATGTGCGCCATCAACACCGACGCGAAACACCTGCTCACGATCCACGCTCCGCGCAAGATCCTGATCGGTCGCCGCGCCACGAAGGGGCTCGGCGCCGGCGCCCGTCCCGAGATCGGCGAGGAGGCGGCGCGCGAGAACGAGGAGGAGCTCCGTCAGTTCTTGAACGGCGCGCACATCACCTTCATCACCGCGGGGATGGGCGGCGGGACCGGGACCGGTTCGGCCCACCTGGTCGCCCGGCTCGCGAAGGAAGCCGGCGCGCTCACGATGGGCGTCGTCACCCTGCCGTTCTCCGGCGAGGGGGCGGCGCGGATGGAGCAGGCCCGCGACGGGCTCGAACGCCTGCGCCGCGTCTGCGACACGACGATCGTCATCCAGAACGACAAGCTGTTGGAGCTCGTCCCGCGGATGCCCCTCGACTCCGCCTTCAAGCTCGCGGACGCCGTCCTGATGACGGCGATCAAGGGGATCACGGAGATCGTCACGCGCCCCGGCCTCGTCAACCTGGACTACGCCGACATCCTGACCGTCATGAAGGACGGCGGGGTCGCGTTGATCGGGCTCGGCGAGAGCGAGAGCGCCACCGACCGCGTCACCGAGGCGGTCACCGAGGCGCTCACCTCACCGCTCCTGGGCTCCGTCGAGCTCAAGGACGCGACCGGCGCGCTCGTCCGCGTCATCGGCGGTCCGACGATGACCGTCAGCGAGGCGGAGAAGGCCGCGGCCCTCGTCGGCGGGAAGATCTCGAAGCGGGCCCGGATCATCTGGGGCTGCTCGGTCGAGAACTCCACCGAGATGGAGAACACGATCAAGGTGCTGCTGATCATCACCGGCGTCCGGGCGACGAGCCTCCTCGGCCAGAAGGGAGGCTATGCCGCCGGCGAGTCCGAGGAAGTCATCGACCTCGTCCGCTGATCGGTCACCCCCCCGGTCCCGCTACCTCGGTCTCGAGGCGGCGGGGCCGTATCCCGCCCCGGGCTCCCCGGCCGACTGGGCGACGGAGCTCCGCGTCCGGCTCGACGCCGTCGGCTTGGCGGCGACCCCGTTCCGCGTGATCCGGGCAAACGGGCCTCGCGCGATCGTCGAGTTCGACCATCGGGCGGTCTCCGCCATCCGCCGCGGCCTCGAGCGGATCGGATCGGACGGGCGGGGCCGGACGTTGCGGCCGTTCCGCACCTGGGGGACGCTCGTCGGCGCGAAGGCGTGGCTCCGCGGCTCCGCCGGGGCGCGACCGGTCAGTGGAGGGTGACGGTGTACGTCGCCACCTCGACCGTCACCTTCGTGATGACGGACGAGGAGAAGTCGATCGTGACGGTACCGAGCCCCCCGTTGGCGCGGTAGAGCCCCGAGCAGACCGTCGTCCCCGAGCACGTCGCCTTCGCGTCCTTCGCGAACGTGGCGTTCGTGCCGAGGTACGACATCCACGCCTGGGCGAACGGGGTCGTCACCTTGAGCTGGACCGCGTTCCCGCTCGCGAGCAAGTAGCCGCCGCCGGGGAACGTCTGGCTCGTCTCCGACGTGAGCGAGAACGCGACGATCGCCGTCCCCGTGCCGGATTCGGTGCCGATCTGAGCGGAGAAGATCGGCACGAAGATCGTGAGCGCCTGCCCCGAGATCGACATCGGCGGGGGATCGACGAACACCGGCCGGCCCCCCTCCTGGGCGAAGACGACCGCCCCGGAGTCGTACGCGATCTGGGTCGCCGGCGTGTAGCTGTTGTACAGTTGCACGACCAGGTCGTCCGCGTACGACGTCTGGGTCACCAGGCCCCCGGTCCCCCCGGTGAGCGCGACCTGGACGTACTCCTGGACCCCGGTCGTCGACGGGCCGATCGCCCCGGCTTCCGCGGGGGCGAACGGCGGCTCGCCGGCCGTGCCGAGGGTCACCGGCTGCGTCAGTTCAGCGCCGACGGCGTCCTTCGTCCCGGCCTTGACGAGCAGCGCCGCGAGCGTGCCGACCTGGTTCTCGACGGTCAGCTCGTGCGTCACCTCGTTGATCGTCATCTGCTGCGGGAGCGTGGTCGAGAGGTAGTTCGCGATGAACGTCACGACGAGCAGAAGGCCCAGGATCGTCGCGACGGCGGACGCCTGACCCTTCCGGCCCCGTGCCCGCCACGGGCGCCGACGGGCCCGGGCGGTCGAAGCCCTGCGGCAGTTGGCCACCATCGGACGCGAGGGTAGTCACTAGCCCGACCTCCCGTATTTAGTCGTATGGACGCGGGAGCGCGGCGCGGCGCCGCCGCGCCGGGCGGCTCCTCGGCGGTCCGAGAAACTTATCTTCGCGCCTCTCTCGCTGGTCGGGGTAAGGCGAGTGGCGCCGGAGTCGGAGGGGACGACCCCGATCCGTCGCGCGCTCCTCTCGGTCCACGATAAGACCGGGCTCGAGCAGCTCGCCCGCGGACTCACCGAGCTGCGCGTCGAGCTCTGGGCGACGGCCGGAACGCGCGCCGGGCTCGCCCACGCGGGCCTGGAGATCCACCCCGCGGAGGAGCTGACCGGGATCGGCTCGTGGTTCGGCGGCCGCATCAAGACGCTCCACCCCGGCCTCTTGGGAGGGATCCTCGCGCCGCGCTCCGACGCCGGCCGCCGGGAGCTCGAGGCGCGCGGGCTCCTGCCGTTCGACCTCGTCGTCGTGAACCTCTACCCGTTCGTCGAGCACCTGGCCGAGGCGCCCGACGCCGACGACCTCGAGGAGTACATCGACATCGGCGGCGTCACCCTCGTCCGGGCCGCGGCGAAGAACCACGCGTACGTCGCGGTCCTCTCCGACCCCACCCAGTACACGGCCGCCCTCGAGGAGGCCCGGCAGCACGGCGGCGCGCTCTCCGCGGGGACGCGGCGTCGCCTCGCCGTCGCGGCGTTCGAGCGGTGCACGGAGTACGACCGCGCCATCGCGCGCGGCCTCGCGCCGGCGGCCCCCGGCCCGGGAGGGTTGCCGGTCGAGGTCGCCTTCCGTCGCGAACCGATGGCGCTGCGCTACGGGGAGAACCCCCACCAGCCGGCGGCGGTCTACGCCGGCGTCGGGCACGACGGCGCGGGGTTCTCGCCGGCCCCGCTCGAGCTCGTGAAGGGGGAGTCGCTCTCGTTCACCAACCTCCTCGATCTCGACACCGCGGTCGGGGTCGTCGCGGAGTTCGACCAGCCGACCGCCGCGGTGGTGAAGCATGCGACGCCGTGCGGGGTCGCCTCGGCGCCGACGCTCGCCGAGGCCGTCGAGCGCGCGATCGCCACCGACCCGGTCGCGCGGTACGGCTGCGCGATCGCGGTGAACCGGCCGGTCGGGGACGCCGACCCCGCCCCGCTCCACGGGGTGTTCGTCGACCTCCTGGCCGCGCCGGGGTTCTCCGACGCCGCCCGGCAGGCGCTCGAACGGCGTCCGAAGCTGAAGCTCGTCCGGACGACCCCGCCGGCCCCGTCGGCCGTCCGCTGGGAGGCGAAGAGCGCCCTGGGCCGGCTGCTGATCCAGGAGGTCGACCGCCGCCAGCTGGCGCCCGGCGACTTCCGGCGCGTGACCCAGCGCGAGTCGACCCCCGAGGAGCGGTGTGCCCTCGACTTCGCCTGGCGGGTCGTGCGCCACGCCAAGTCGAACGCGATCGTCCTCGCCCACGGGAGCCGCACCGTCGGCCTCGGCGCCGGCCAGCCGACCCGCGTGAAGGCCGTCGAGCTCGCGGTCGAGGTCGCCGGGGAGCGGGCCCGCGGCGCCGTCCTCGCCTCGGACGCCTTCTTCCCGTTCGCCGACGGCGTCGAGGTGGCGGCCCGGGCGGGCGTGCGCGCGATCCTCCAGCCGGGCGGAAGCGTCCGCGATCCGGAGGTGATCGCCGCCGCCGACCGCGCCGGGATGGCGATGTACTTCACCGGGTGGCGGGTGTTCCGCCACTAGCCGCGCGCGGCGGGAAGTAGCGCCGGAGCATCGCCCGGATCTCGACCGGGTCGAGCGGGCCCACCTCGCGGCCCCGCTCCGTGCCCGAGTCGACGAACAGGTACGTCGGGATCGAGTGGATCCCGAACGACTGCGTCACGACCGTCGCCTCGTCGACGTTCACCGTCGCGAACTTGACCCGACCGGCGAGCCGGCTCGACAGCTCCCGGAGCACCGGCTCCGCGACGCGGCACGGCGCGCACCAGTCTGCGTAGAAGTCGACGACGACCGGCAGCGGGGAGCGGATCACCTCGGCGTCGAACGTCGCGTCGTCGACGCGTACGAGCTCCGCGCGGACCGTCGGTCGCCCCCCCGGCGCGATTCGAATTCGTCTCCCGTTTTAAGCATGACCTTCGTCTGGCGGCGGCGGCATGGTCCCGAACCGCCGCTCCGGGTCGCTCCCCGCGGCGGGCGTCGCCCCGGCGCTCCTCGCCTGGTTCGCGGCGCACCGGCGTCCCCTCCCGTGGCGCCGCCGGCCGACGCCGTACCGGATCTGGGTCGCCGAGGTGATGCTCCAGCAGACCCGGGTCGCCCAGGCGGTTCCGCTGTTCGGGCGGTTCGTCGACCGGTTCCCGACGGTCGACGCCCTGGCGCGCGCCTCCCTCGACGAGGTGCTCCGCGTCTGGGCTGGGGCGGGCTACTACGCCCGCGCCCGGAACCTCCACGCCGCCGCCCGACAGGTCGCGGCGACCCGGGGCGGCACGCTACCCCGCACCGTGGAGGCGCTCCAAGCGCTGCCGGGGGTCGGGCCGTACATCGCGCGCGCCGTGGCGAGCCTCGCCTTCGGAGCGCCGGTCGTCGCGCTGGAGGCGAACGGCCTGCGGGTCGGCGCCCGGTGGACGCTCGAGACCGGGCGGCTCGACGCGCCGTCGACCCGCGAGCGGATCGCTCGTGCGCTCTCCCTGCGACTCCCGGCCGACCGGGCCGGCGCGTTCAACGAGGCGGTCATGGAGCTCGGGGAGACGGTTTGCCGGCCGGTCCACCCGAACTGCCCCGACTGCCCGGTCGCCGTCTTCTGCCGGGCCCGTCAGGAGCTCCCCGATCCGGGATCGATCCCGGTCCGCGTCCATCGTCCGCCGAGACCGATCGTCCGCGGCGCCGTCGTCGTGCTCGAGGACCCCGACGGCCGATGGCTCGTGCAACGCCGGCCCCCCCGCGGCTTGTTGGGGGGCCTCTGGGAGTTTCCGGGCGGCAAGATCGAGGCGCGCGAGACGCCGGAGTCGGCCGCGCGTCGGGAGCTCCGGGAGGAGACCGGGCTCCGCGCGGGCCGGCTGCGGCCGCGCGGCGTCGTGCGGCACCAGTACAGCCACTTCGGCGTCGAGCTCCACGTCTTTGAGGGGCCACTCCGCGGTCCCCCGGGCCGGACGGCGCCGGAGCGTCGCTGGCTTCGGCCGGACGATCTCACGACCGTCGCGATGCCGAAGGCGACCGAGAAGATCCTCGCGGCGGTCGTCGGGGCTCGAGGAGCGCGCCCGGGTTCAGGATCCCATCCGGATCGCACCACGACTTCACCGCCCAGAGCCAGTCGACCGCGTCGCGGCCGAGCTCGCGCGCGGCGAACGACCGCTTGAGCCGGCCGATCCCGTGCTCGGCGCTGACCGTCCCTCCGAGCGCGAGCGCCGCCCCGAGCGTGGCCGAACGCACGCGCCCGCCGGTCGGTCCGTCGGGGCGCACCGCGAAGTTCGGGTGGAGGCTCCCTTCCCCGAGGTGCCCGAAGAGGTACAGCGGCACGGACTCCGCCCGGGCGATCCGACGGAGTCGGGCGACGAGGGCATCGATCCGACCGATCGGCACGGCCACATCCTCCCGGATCCGGAACCCCAATCGGCGGTCGAGCGCGTCGCCGCTCGCCCCGCGCCGGCTCCACAGTTCGTCGGCGTCGGGAAACCGCTCGGCTCGAGCGGTGACCCCGCAGCGGGCGAGTACGACGGCCAGCCGCTCGGCGCGACCCTCGGCCTCGCGAGCCTCGTCCGCCTCGACCTCGAGGAGGAGCCACGCCGAGCCGGGAGGGCCGATCGGCGTCCCCTCCGACGAGAGCGCCTCCGCGGTCGATCGGTCGACGTACTCCACGGCGGCGAGGCCATCGACCGGGCTCCGGGCGAGACGGGCGGCCAGCGTGGCGAGGGACGCCCGAGGCGGAAGCGGCACGACCAGGCCGAGCCGGACCGGAGGGCGACGGGCGAGCCGGACCGTCACGTCCGTCACGATGCCGAGGGTCCCTTCGCTGCCGACGAGGAGGTTCAGCAGATCGGGCCCCACGGATCGCTTCGCCGTCGCCCGCCCGAGACGGACGGCGCGGCCGTTGCCGAGGACGACGTCGAGCGACCGGATCCACGCGCGCGTCGGTCCGTAGCGGAACGACCGGGGACCGGACGCGTTCGTCCCGATGTTCCCTCCGATCGTCGACCGGGCCCACGACCCCGGGTTCGGTGGATAGAACAGCCCGAACTGGGCGAGCCGCCGTTGCAACGCGAGATTGATCACCCCGGGTTCGACCTGGGCCGTCCGTTCGTCGGGAGCGATCGCCTCGACCGCGTCCCACTCGGAGAGGTCGACGACGACCCCACCGTCCGGCGGGACGGACTCCCCGTCGAGCGACGTGCCTCCCCCCCGAGGCACGAGCGGGACACGCCGCCCACGCGCCCATCGGATCAGCCGGCGCACATCGGTCGGATCGGAAGGGTAGACCACGGCCGCCGGCCGGGACCGCAGGTGGGACGCGTCGCGGCCCACCCGCTCGAGCGTCTCCGGGTCGCGGACGACCCGGCCCCGGACCGCGCTCTCGAGACCCCACGGCCCGGCTCCTCCCATGGCGTCGGGCCGAGTCGCCCCGGCCCTTACCGCTGCTGGAACCGCCCCCCGACGGCTCGGGACACCGTCCATCGTTCACCGGGCGGTGGGTGCCCTTCCCCCCGGGGCGCTCTCCCCCGGCCGGGGGTCCGAGGGCGGGCCTCGGCGGCTTCGTCCGCAGGGCCGGGGCTCGATCCGGGCCCCTCCCGCCTCCGCTCGAGCGATAGGTTCTTTTTGGGGTCGCACGAAGCCGCGGCGATGGCATCG
>JASHXM010000112.1 GCA_030043545.1 Thermoplasmata archaeon
GAGGAGTCGTGGATCGTGGTCGCGATCTGCGCGGCCAGTCGGTAGGCGTCGGCCGCTTGGGAGGCCAGCGCCGGGTCGTTCGAGCGCTCGTACTCCTCGCCAGCTCGGCCGAGGAGCGTCAGCGCCGACTCCGGCTCGTCGAGCTGCCAGTGGATCCGCCCGGCCTCGAGGTTCGCGTTCGCGCGGAGGACGGTCGAGACCTTCGGGTCGCGAGCGGTCTGCTCGAGCCCCTTGAGGGATCTTCGGAGGCGACGGGCCTCCCGAGAATCGATCGGCTCGCTCATTCGTTGGCTCCGGCGCTCGTCGGCAGGAGCGCGCCGAGTCGCTCGAGGGTTCGGAGCGTCCGGGCGGACGGGCCCGGTCGGAGGCGTTCCCGAACGCGACCGAGTAACCGGTCCGACTTCGTCTCGGCGGCCGATTCCTCGGCCGTCGGGAACGACTCCTTCAGCCGGCCGAGGACGGCCGTGAGCTCCGCGGGGTCAGCGCCGTACCGCGGAGGGGTCGCCCGGCCGATCGCCTCGATCCACCGCCCGAGGTCCGGCGGAGGGACGTGAAGATCTTCTACGCAACACGCGACGAGGAGGAGCGAATCCCATACCGTCGGCCCCGCGATCGTCGGGTCGGTCGCGGCCCAGGCCTCCAGGTCGTCCCGCACGCGCTGCCGATCGGAGGAGCTCGCGGACGGCTCGCCGACCTCCCGCAATATGCGGTAGTACGTACGAAGGGCGAGTGCGAGCGGGACGGGACCCTCCGCGCCCGCGGCCGCGAGGTCGAACCCCGCCGATCGGCGGGACGATGCGACCGCGGGAGTCGCCGATGGCGTGTCGATCGACTCGAGCCAGGCGAGGCCTTCCTCGGGCCGGCCCTCGACCCGGAAGACGGTCGCGATCGCTCCTACGAGATCGGCCCCCGAGCCGGGAGCGCGTTCGACGGCGTGGCGGAGGATGTCGCCGGCCTCACGGCCGGAGGGTCCGAGGGGGAGCGGCTCCAAGGAGGCCAGTGGAGGTCGGGGGACCGGCGCGCCGGGCCCCGCCCCCGAACCGGCTTCGGGCGGCCGGGCGTCCAGATACGCTCTGGGCGAGACCCCGGGCCAGGAGTCGACCGGGGGCTGGCTGGCGGAGAGCGAGGCGCGGAGCCGCCCGAGCCGGACCGAGGATTCGCCGGCCTCATCGCCCAGTCCGTGAAAGAGCTCCGCGCTCGCGTCGAGGAGCCGCCCCTGCCGCGTGCTCGGCGGCGACTCGGCCCCGAGCGCCGCGAGTCGGTCGGCGACGACCCGTCGGTCCGCCGGAGAGATCTCGAGGGGATCGGCCGCGACCCGAAGCGCGATCGTCTCCCGGGCGGGGCGAGTCTCCGGCACGATCGGGAGGCGCGTGAGCGCCCGGAGCATCGTCGGGATCGGCTCGCCGGGGGACCCGACGCTCGCCACCGCCGAGTTGACCGCAGCGTACAGTTCGCTGCGGAGCGACGGCGGTTCGTCGATCGCGCCGGAGGCGAGCGCATCGAGGAGATCGCTGAGGGCCCCCACTCCCAGCGACTGCACGCCCCGGAGCACCTCCCGGATCCGGACCTCGGTCACCTCGGCCCCGACTCCCTCGGCCTGGGCCGGCACGACCTCCAGGAGGAGCGCGCGCGCGGCGGTCACGCTCGGATGCTCGGAATAGAGCCGGATCGCCTGCTCGAGGTGGACGCGCGCTCGATCCGGATCGACGAGGGGCGCCAGGCGCGCGAGCTCGATCTCGGCCGCGGCCCGGGCCGCCGGGGACGCGTCGGCCGGGGTCTCGAGCCGCGCGAAGTACTCCCAGGCCGCGTCCAGGTGCGACGCGCCCGACGCGACGGTGTCCAGGAACCGCTGGAAGGCGAGCCATCGCGGCCAGTCGCCGCCATACGCGGCCGCGAGCCCGGCCCGGACGTACGGTCCGGGTTCGGTCGCCGTCCGGCTGCCCAGCGCGACCGGCGCCAGCTCCGGGGCGACGGTCTCGGGGAGGACCACCCCTTCCGGGACGAGCAAGAGATCGAACGGACGTCCGGCCGCGGCGTCGAACGTCGAGAGCGACAGCTCGGCCCGGCGGGGGGCCGGCAGCAGGGCCAGGAGGACCTCGAGGGCGGCGAGCGACTCCGGATGCCGTTCCCCGTATTGGAGGACCACGCGTTGCCCGGCGATCAGCGCCTCCAGCACGGTAGCGAGCCCGCCCGGGGCGGCGGTCCATGCGGAGAGCGCGGCCGGGTCGAGCGGAGGGAGGTCGGAGACCGCCGGCAGCGCGAGGGGGGGGAGGGGGCCGCGGAGCGTCGGGTCCGGGCGGAGCGCCTCGGGGATCCACACGAGGCGGCTCGAGAGCCCGCGGTACGCCTCGGCGTCTAGGACCACGGAGTGAGTGCAGATCGTGTCGGGCCGACCGTCGTACCCCCGACCGATATTGGCGAGGCGGGAGACCGCGACGCGGCCGGTCGGGAGCCCGTAGATCGCCGTCGCGCGGGAGAAGTTCACTCGGTCGGAGAGCGGAGCTGACGGCGTGGAGTTCTGCTCGATCGCCTCCTGCTCCTCGGGGGCCAGTCCGGGCGTGGCGGCGACGAACTGGTATCCCGTGAACTCCCGGGTCTCGGCCGCGGTGTACATCACCTGCAGCCCTGCCGGCACGTCGCCTGCCTCACTTCATCCGGGTGGCCACCCATTCGACCACTTCGGCGAGATTGTACGGCCGCAGGGGCAGGACGATCCTCGGCGCGGGGGAGTTCGGGACCGGCTCGACGGCTCCGACCGCGGAGCAGTAGAAGAACTCGAGCAGCTCCTCCGGGACCCGCCGGCTGAGCAGCTGGTAGAGGTCGGCGATCCCCTCGCGGGCCGTCTCTCGGGCCCCCCGGGCCTTCGCCTCCGGAGTCAGCTGATCGTACTTTGTGAAAACGACGGCGACCGGCCGGCGGAGCTTCTGCCGCGGGCCGAGCTTCGAGAACTCGAAGACCATCAGCATGAAGTGGTAGAGGTTGAGACACGCTTCGGTCAGCTTCTGCGGCGGCGCGGAGCCGTCGATGAGGAGGATGAACCCGCCGGACCCGGTGAGGTGCTCGACGACCGGTTGGAGCGCGGCGGGGAGCTCTCGAGCCGCCGCGCCGCGGAACCCCAGGTATCGATTGAAATCCTCGCCCGAGAGATCGGTGAGGATCAAGTGGCGAGTTCGGGCGATCCCGAACCGGCCCTTCCAATGGAGGTCCGCCCCCATCCGGATCAGGTTTCGGGTCTGAGTACGAGCCGGCCACTCTCCTCCCTCGAGAGCGAGGCGGATCGACGAGATGTAGTCGAACCCTTCGCGCATGTACTCGAGCTGGTAGCTGCCCGAGAACTTGGCGGAGGAGAACGCGACGGACATCATCGCAAAGAACACGGTCTTGCCCGAGAGCGTCTCGCCGACGACCGTGACCGAGTGTTCCGGCGCGATCGTCTCGAGGCGGACGGCGGGCGGGGGCGAGGGTACCGCGGCGGCGACCGGCGGGGGCGTGCCGATCGGTCGCCCTGAGGACGGAGGGGCCGGAGCCGGCGGGCGTGGCTCGTTTCGTGCGACCGACGGAACGGGACGGGGTGGCGTGCGCGGAGCCGGGGGGGCGGGCGCGACGGTCGTCGCCGGAGCGCGCCGTGCGGGAGCCGCCGCTCGGGCGACCGGTGTCGGAGGCGGCGTTCCCGACTGCAGAATGAGGACACGCGGGGTCGCCACGCCCGCGACCACGAGTCGTCCGTCGGTCGAAATCGACAGCGACTTCACCGGGCCGTCGGTCGGCCGGGTCCAGAGCAGGGTCCCGGCGCCATCGACCGCGTGGAGGTCCCGCTCGCGGCCCGCCAGGAGGATCCGGCCGCCGTCCTGCGAGATCTCGACCTCCCCGCTCAACCCACCGGTCGCCGGGGCGAAGGTGAAAGCGACCGAGCCCTTCGCGTCGATGCCGACCGCCGTGTCGTTCGCGAGGGTCACCACCGCCAGTCCGCCGTCGGCCCGGAGGGCGACCCGCCGAGGTTCCGCCGGGAGTTCCACGGTCCACCGCGACTTGCCTTGGCGGTCAACGAGCCGGGCCGAGGACGCGCCGGTCACCACCACCACGAGGTCGAGATCGGCGGTCGCGTCGACTGCGACCACCGGCCCCGGCACGTTCACCGGTGTCGCGGCGTGGCCGTACCGGTCGTACCAGGTGATGCCGCCGTCCTTCGAGGCCGACACGGCCTCGAGTCCGAGGCGGGAGACCGCGACGCCCTCGACCGAACGATCGACGGTCGGAGGAGCGTCGGTCGCTCCGAACGGTCGGACGAACGCGAGTCGACGGTTCGAGGCCGCGGCGACGAGTTCGCCGGTCGGAGACAGGGCGAGATGCCGAACTCCGGGGACCCGGGTCGGCGCGCTCCATCGGCGGAGGTCGACGTCGAGCACTCGAACCAGCCCCGAGGCCTGGGCGACCGCGACGACCGAGCCGTTCGCCGACACCGCGAGCCGGTCGATGACGCTCGGGTCGTCCTGGACGACGAAGACGCCCCCATCCTCCGCTCCCGAGGGGGAGAGGAGATGGACGGCGTTTTCCGTCGCCACGACAACCCGGCCCCCGTTCGCGCTGATCCGGACATCGCCGAGGGCGACGGGAGGAGTGTACTGATACTCTCGAAGCGGCTCGCCCTTTGCGGACGCGGGGGAATCGAGTGCCATCCGACCGCCGGGGTCTCACCGACCCCAGCCTCCCGGGGGCGGCACCGACCGCCGGCTTTTCAAGCCTTCCGCGACCACGGGCCCGGGCGGATCCGGCGCGAACTCCACCGACGAGAACGCGGCCCGTTCGGGCGCCTTGAGGTCCGCAGAACGCAGTGATGATCGGCCGAGCTGGAGGTTGCTCGGATCAGAGGGGCGAACCGCACTTCGAACAGCGGGTGGCCCCGAGCATGTTCGTCGTGCCGCAGGCCTTGCAGGTCGACGGGGTGGTCGCTCCCACGGCCGACGGCGAGAAGACGGTCGGCTGGGCGACCCGCTTCATCCGCCGCTCCGTGAAGAAGCCCCACATGATCAGCAACAGGCCGATGATCACCAGAAACACGCCGCCGACGTACCCGAACGGGACGGCGAACAGCGAGAACCCGATGAGGAGAAAGATCACGCCGATGACGATGCGCCCGATCCCGCGTCCCGACATCGAACCTCAGCTCAACGGCTCCTTGCAGTACGGGCAGAATTTGGGAGTTTTTGGCAGATTTAAGGCTTGGCCACAGTACGGACACGCCTTGAACGCCGAGGGGCCGTCGCTTCCCCCCGATCCGGGACTGGTCGCGGCCGGGGCTGTCCCGGCCGCCGACGGCGCGGCCGATGCTGGGGGCGACGGTTTCATCGCGGACCCGCATTTCGGGCAGAAGGCCATGTCGACCGGGACATGGTTCCCGCACTTGAGGCACGTAACGACCACTTGCGGTACGCTGGGCGTCGGGGTCATCGCCGACTGCATCGTTGCGGCCATCGGTCCGACCGGGAGCAGCGAGATCATCTGACCTCCGACGGTCGACGACCCCTGCTGGTTCTGGGCGAACGTCTTCATGATGTCGAGCTGACGGTCGGCCAGCACGGCGTCGTGGCTGACCCCGGACAACCCCAAGACGCGGTTCACCTCGTCGAGGTGCTCGGGCGTGGTGTCGACCGACTCGATCTTGAGGTCGATCAGCTCCATCCCGCGTTGCACGAACGCCTCGGCGACGTTGACCTTCGCCTGGGTCGAGACGGTATCGAGCTTGCCGTAGACGTCGGTGAAGTTGTACTTCGAGAGATTCTGGGTGAGCCGCTCGACCAGGAACATTCGGATGAACTGGTGGACCGCGTCCGCGCTGAACGTCGACAGTCCTCCGACGACCTGCTGCAGGAACACGGCCGAATCGGAGACCCGGAACTGGTAGCCTCCGTTCGCCATCATCGGGATGATGGTCGGATAGCTCGCGTCGGCCCGCACGTTCAGCCGAAGCCCCCAGCGGGCGGGGAACATCTTCTGGGCGACGAAGAAGAGGGTCGCCTTGAACGGAGTATCCCGCTGGCCGGCGGCGTTGCGGAACCCGGCGATCGCATTGTAGAACGAGGTCAGGACGCGGAGGTTCTGGGTCGTGAGGACGTGGCGCCCGGGTCCGAAAACGTCCATCAGCTTTCCGTCGCGCATGAACGCGGCCGCTTCGTACTCGTGGACGACCAGCTGACTGCCGTAGGCAAAGTTCTCGTCCGGCCACCGAAGGACGATGTCCTCGGGGCCGGGGTGAAGCCACTCGATGACCTGCTTGGTCATCGGTCCGGTGCTCATGGGGAGCCTCCGGCGTCCGATCCAAGCTCCACGAGGCCCAGGATCGCCTGCTTGCGCTCCAGGAACGTCCGGTCCAACCGCTCGATGGAGGCACGCAGCGCCACCAGCCCGTCGCGCGACGGCTTCGCCCGCAGAGTCACCGCATCGTCCGCGATCGCCTGCGCGCTCGCCAGCACGTTCGAGTCGAACTCGACCGCCCGGTCGAGCTGAGCGTCCAGGATCTTCGCCCCATCCCAGCGGCCGGTGTAGCCGCGGGCGGCATGCAGGGTCGACTGGTGGAGTCGGTCCAGGATCCGCACGACGGAGTCGACCTCCTCGGAGAATCCGGCATCGCCCGCGTTGACCATCCCCTTGTACGTCTCTTTGAGCGCCCCCAGACCCTGCTTGAGACGGAGCGCGGCGGCATCGCGAACGAGCTGGTCCGTATCCCGGATCAGGTCGCGTCCACGGTACCCGCGGTATCCCGGGACCATGAGCAGCATGCGCTCATACGCCGATCGGCTCGTCTCGACGCGCTCCGCGGCCTTCGATTCAATTCCCATCGGGGGTCGACCTCCGGATCTGCGAGGCAACTAGGAGAACGATCGCGATCATCGCGATCCAGATGTAGAGGAAGATGAACCCGAGGCCGACCAAGTAGACCGTGCCGAGCCAGAGGACCCCGGATCCGAGCAGGATGACTCCCCAGCCGGCGAAGAAGACCGAGGGCGGCGGCCCGAACTGAGGGACCGGCCGCCGCGGAGGGGGCGGCACACCCCCCACCGACGGGGAGTCGGCGCGCACGAGGAGCAGGAAGAGGCCCCCCGCGATCAGGAACGCGGCGAACATCACGTACCAATGGCGCGGGTCGAGCAGGGCGGCGACAAGCCCGACCGCCGCGACGATCGCCGCGCTCGCTACTCGAATGGCGCCGGAGTTGGTCATTCCGTCAAACCCCCAGTCCGGTCAGCACTCGAGGGTCCCCGGTCACGCGGGGAGAGAGCGTGCCGAGTTGAGAAAAGCCGAATCCGCCCCCGTTCGCGACCCCGGCGGCGTAGACGATCCCCGCCACGCGCGGAGCGCTGAGACGCAGCTTCTGTCGGACCCGCGGATCCGACATGATCGACGCGTTCAGGTACGCCGTCGCCATCTCCGTCGCATCGGGCTCGCTCGTGAGCGGCGGGATCCCCGGAACGTTGAGGTACGCGTTCGTGCTCTGCGAGAGGAGGCTCGCGATCCCCCCCCCACTGATCGACGTCTCCTTGCCGGTCAGCCCGTCGAACAGGCCGCCTTGGATCCGGGCGCTGAACACGTCGGTCACCGCCTCCGCGGAGTTCCAGGCGCCTCCGACGAAGGCGTTCGCTGCCACGAGGAGGTACTCGGAGACCTCCTTTCCCTTCTTCGCCCAGAGCGCACCGGTCGTGAAGCTGTACTTGAGATCGACGACCCAGAACGGGTAGAAGACGGAGCCCGCGCCCGGAAGAACGCGGACCGGGGTCTGCGACCGGCGCGCGGCCCGGAGACCGGCGTACCCGCGCGTGATGGCGTGGAGCCGGGAGGGATCGCCGGCGAGGTGGGGGTACTGTTGGACGACCCGCGCCATCGCCTGGACCTGCGTGACGAGCCGTGCATCGTCGGTGGGGTTCGCCTGACTCTCCGACCCTAGGGTGACGAGGGCATCAGCGATGTGACGCTCCTGCTTGAGGCCCTCCAGCATGATCGCCGAGGACATGCTTTGGGACGCCTGGGCGGTCGCGGACTCATAGAGCGCGATCGCCTGGTGGGCCTTCCGACCGGCCTCGTCTACGCGGCCGCTCATGAACAGGTCGGCGGAGACGGCGACGAGTGAATTTGCCTGCAGCCGTTCGGGCAGCCCGGGAAACATCGCGGCGATCGCCTGATTCGACTGCGCCGCCGCGGTGAAGTTCTGGCCCATCAGACCGAACCGGTCCGGCTTCTGCGGGTCGCGGAGCAGCCCGACGTTGTTGAGCAGGTAGGCGTACGTCACGGCGAGCCCGCTCGCGTCCACGATGTCCTTCTTCGCCTCGCCGCTCACGGCGAGAGCCGAGACCTCCTGGACCTTCGCTTGGAACAGGAAGACCTCCTTCGGCTGGTTGGACTGGGTCACCTGCTCGTTGACCAGGAACGGCATCGTGACGAGCGGCTGTGCCAGAAGCGAGGACATGTTGAAGCGGTACTCCGTGGTTTCCGTATCGAGGCGAGGTTTTACGTTGTTAATGAATACGCCGTGACGCGCAACCGGATCGATGGTAGCGCCCTGCGAGATATCCATCCCGAGGGGGACCGCCTTGCGAAGCCAGTCCGCGATCTCGAGCTTGACCTGGTCCAGATACTTCCGGGCGTCCATCAGCCGCTGGGCGGTGCCGCACGACTTGCAGACGACCGTGTCCCCGGAGGCCGCCGCCGCGTCCAGGGTCGCCCCGCAGTACTGGCAGCGGAGCGCGACCATGGAGGCGGCCATCGTTACCGCCTCTGCTGGATCTGCTTGCGGAGCTGCTCGATCTCAGCCTCGAGCTTCACGTACACCTCGGCCGAACGCTTCAGGGCCCAGCCGTCGGCCAGAGTGTTCATCGTCGAATTGCACCCGCGACAGGAGTAGATCTTGTTCGAGCCGACATCGAACGTCGGGAGCACCGAAGCCGACTCGCTCTTGGTCAGCGCAACCGTCAGCTCGGACGGAAGCTCGAAGAAGTTGATGGCGAGTCCGGTCACCTCGCGGCCGCAGAACCAGCACTTGACCGCCTTCTGCAGCTCCTGCCCCCGCGTGCGGGCGGACAACGCGGCGTCGCTGTTCTTCGCCTGGGTCCAGAAGATGCTCGCCTGCTGGTAGTGCGCACCGGCGGCTTTCGGATCGGTGTAGGCGGCCGCGTCGCCCTGCATCTCCTCGGAGAGGGCGAATAGCGCGAATGCCCGGGCCATTCCGGTGATCGTCTCTTTCTGGAACAGTTCGGTCACGAACACGATGTTCTGACCGATCGCGGACTGGTAGTGCACGCCGGCCTGCTTCAGCGCCTGGGCTCGGGCGGCCTGCTGGGCCGGCGTATCGCGCGGCAATCCGAGCGCCGCGATGTCTTCGCTGACGATGGCGACCTCCGTGGCAAGGGACGGGGCGGGCACCTCCCGAACCCCGAGCTTCAGCGTGGCCCCCCCGAGGTTCTTGAGGGCCACGGCGACGGCCGCGTAGGCGGTCGCATTCATCCCCGCGTGACTCAGTGCGACGAAGACCGCGTACGCCCCGGCCAGCTGGGCCGACTGCGGGTCGCCGTCCTTTTGGAACTTCATCTGGGCATCGGCATACTTCCCCTCCGCGGCCGGGAAGTTCCCCTGCGTGAACAGGTCGTTCGCCTGTTCGAACAGCTTCGCGCTGCTCCGGAACATGGAGTTACGGTCCTCCCGCGTTGCCGGAGCGTCCGAGCCCGCCGGGACGGGGCACCCCGGGCGCGGCACCGCCCAAGCCCGAGCTCCGCCCCCGATGGAGAAGCAACGTCTACCCCGGAAAGTCGGGCCCACCCGACTTCGGCGGCCCTGACCGAGACTTCGGAGATAAATCTTCCGAAACTCGTCGAGGCACCGCCGGCGCGACTCGGGGAGAGGTCGGGCGACGTTCGCCGCGCGAAGAGTCTCGACGCCGAGCCCCACGACGCGGCTGGGCGGAATTTCGCGCTCGGGGTGGCGTCGTGGAGGTCATCCGGCGTTCCCTCCCGGTTCGGCGGGCCGAACCTCACCCGAGCCAGTTCCAGAAGTCGTCCCGCCAGACGTCGACGGTCTGCTTGATGTGGCGGAGGCGGATCGGCTTCAGTCCCTCTCGCTGCGCGCTGTCGAATCTCGCCCGAAGGCCTTCGGGCGTTTCTCGGGAGAGCCCGTCCAGGATGGCCCGAAGCTCATGTCCGATCCCGAGGTCGAGCGCGCGCTCCGGGTGTCGTACGATCAGACGGTAGAAGTGGCCGGTCGCCGTCTCCACGCGGAGCACCTGCCAGCCGAGCCGCTCGCCTCGGCGGGCGGCGAGGGTGTAGCCGGCGAGGTTCCCGATCGCCTCGGCGATGAAGCCGTCGTTCGGGAGGCCGGGTCGAAGGTGCAGGTCGAGCTCGAGGCCCCGAGCCACGTCCGAGAAGCCGACCGGGGCTCTTGACGGCAGCGTTCGCCCGCGGCGGGGCCGAGCGCGGAGCCGGTCGTGAGCAATCGATTTAGGGCGACCGAGGGCTGGGAGGGCCGCGTTCAGGAGAGGATGACCGCCGTTCGACCGGTCCCGCACGCACGGGACCCCCCACCGCTCGCCGTGAGTTCGTCGTCGCGGCCGCACCGATAGCGTGGCCTCGACGCTCGTCGCGAAGGCGACCGACCTCGGCTACGCCTACCGGCCCAGCGAGTTCGCCGTCCGTCACCTCAACCTCGAGCTGCGGCGCGGCGAGGTGTTCGGACTCCTCGGACGGAACGGCGCGGGCAAGACGACGACCGTTCGCCTCCTCACGACCCTGCTGACCCCGACCGAAGGCTCCGGCGAGCTGTTCGGCCGCGACCTCCGGTCGTGCGGCCGCGCAGAGCGGGCCCGCCTGGGGGTGGTCCTGCAGTCGGAATCGCTCGACTTCGTCTCGGTGGAGCGGAACCTCACCCTCTACGCGTTCCTCTGGGGCGTCCCCCGGGAGGTCGCGAAGGCCCGGGCCGAGGAGATGCTCGCGCTGTTCGAGCTCGAGGGGTCGCGTAAGCGCAAGCCGTGGGCGCTCTCCGGCGGCGAGCGCCGCCGCTTCCAGGTCGCGCGCGAGCTGATGCACGAGATGGAGCTCCTGTTCCTCGACGAGCCGACCGTCGGGCTCGACGCGCTGACGCGCCAGCGGATCCTCGACTACCTCGCGCAGCGGGCGCGCGCCGGGCTCTCGATCGTCTTCACGACGCACATCCTCCACGAGGCCGACCTGCTCTGCGACCGGATCGGGATCCTGCAGCGCGGCCGGCTCCGCGCGCTCGGCGTTCCGGCCGAGCTGAAGCGCCAGTACCGCGGCGCCCGCTTCGTCGAGGCGGAGTTCGACCGGGCGGTGACGCCCGAGGAGGACCGGGACCTTGACGCGCTGCTCGCGCGGAACGCCCCCGAGGCGCTCGAAGTGACCCGCGGCGGGACGCAGCTTCGGTTCCGGGCGCCGAACCCGGAGGGGCTCGTCGCCGAGGTGGCGCTCTGGGCCGCGCAGCGGGGGATCCGGCTCGCGAAGATCGCCGTCCGCGAAGCGACCCTCGAAGAGGCGTTCGTCGACCTCGTCACGGACGACGGCGAGAGCCGCCTCGGGGCGGTGGAGGCGCCGTGAAGCTGCCGCCGGTCCTCCGGCTCCTCGTCCGGAACTTCGAGTCCAATCTCGACCTGATCACGCTCCTCGTGATGTTCGGCCAGCCGGCGTTCCTGATCGTCATCCTGGGGACGATGTTCAACCCGATCGTCACATCGTCGTCGACCTCCGGGTCGTACACGGCGTTCCTCGTCCCCGGGATGATCGCGTCGCAGATGATCACCGGCGCCGTCCTGTCGGGCCGGATCTTCTGGCTCGACCGCCGCTGGTCGATGGTCGAGCAGCTGTTCTCGGGGCCGTTCCTCCGGGCGGAGTACCTCGCCGCGCTCCTCCTCACGACGCTCACGTTCGCGCTCGTCGGGGTCGGGATCCTCGCGCTCGTCGCGCTGCCGCTCGTGGGGCTCCCGCTCCTCTCGCCGCTCGAGCTGCTCGCGGTCCTGGGGACGATCGGGCTCGGCGCGATCTTCTTCGCGGGCCTCCTGATCACGATCGGGATCTACATCCGGTCGGCGAACCTCTACTTCACGATCCAGTCGCTCCTCCAGTACTTCCTGATCTTCATCTCCACCGTCTACTACCCGGTGACCTCCGCCACACCGGTCGCCCTCCGGGCGGTCGTCTACTCGAACCCGCTCACGTACGCGGCGAACGCGGTGCGGAGCGCCTTCCAGCACCGGTTCGGGAGCGACGACCTCGTGAGCATCGGCATCCTCGCCGGCCTCGCCGCCGTCACGTTCACCTCCGCCGTCGTCTCGTTCCGGCGGGTCGAGTTCGGGCCGGTCCAGTAGCGGACCCCGCGGTCAGTCGATCCCCGGCCTCGCCTCCGCCTTCGGCGCCGACTGGCGCCCCGCCAGGGTCGGGATCAGGGCGACCAGGATCAGCCCGGCGGAGACGGCGAAGATCAGGTGGATGGCGCTCAGGAAGCCGCTGCCGACCGCCGCCGAGCTCCCCGTGTGCGCGCTCCCGAGCAGGATCGCGGTGATCTCGGGCCGGGAGAGGACGGACGACATGATGACGAGGGTGATCCCGAGGCTGATCGTCGCCCCGGTGTTCACGAACGTCGTCCCGATCCCCGAGGCGACGCCGCGCCGGTTCGGCGGCACCGCGGTCATCATCGCCGCCCGGTTCGGCGAGGCGAACAGCCCCATCCCCGAGCCGACGAGGACGAGCGGGGCGGCGAGCCCCAGCAGGCTCTCGTCCGGCCCGATCGTGGTGAGCCAGAGGAACCCCCCCGCGGAGATCAGCAGTCCCGCGACGAGGAACGGCCGGGGACCGTAGCGGTCGGAGAGCCAGCCGCTCACCGGCCCGACGACGGCAAGCGACGCCGAGGTCGGGATCAGGAACAGGCCCGCGGTGAACGGCGAGAGGAACCGCGGCGGCCCCTGGAGGTAGAAGACGAGGATGAACGTGAACGCGCCGCGGGCGAGCGCGTTCAGCAGCGTCGCCGTGGCGCTCCCGGCGAACTGCCGGATCCGGAACAGGCGCAGGTCCAGCATCGGCGCCCGTTCGTGCGCCTCGACCCAGACGAAGACGCCGAGCAGCACCGCCCCGACGACGCCGGTCGGCACCGCGGCGACGAACGGGATCGCGTCGAGCGCGCCGAGCGTGACGGCGACCAAGATGAGCGTCAGCCCGGCGGCGAAGACGACGTTCCCGACCCAGTCGATCTTCGGTTTCGACTCGGGTCTGGCGAGCTCGTGCAGCCCGGCGTGCGCGCGGAGCGTCGCGACGAGGCCGATCGGGACGTTGACGAAGAAGATCCACCGCCAGCCGACCGTCGAGGTGATGATCCCGCCGAGCACCAGCCCCGCGACGGCGCCGGCGACGATCGATACCTGGTTGATCCCGAGCGCGCGACCGCGCTCGTTCGGCGGGAAGGCGTCGGTGATGATCGCCGCGGAGTTCGAGAACAGGAACCCCGCCCCGACGGCCTGGACGAGCCGGAAGGCGACGAGCTCCGCACCGGTTTGCGAGAAGCCGCACAGCGCGGAGCCGACGGTGAAGATCGCGAAGCCGAGGACGTACAGCCGGACCCGACCGAACAGGTCGGAGAGCCGCCCGAAGTTGAGCAGCACGACCGCCGTGAACAGCGAGTAGCCGAGCAGGATCCAGAGGAGCAGGGTCGCGCTCGTGTCGGGGAGCTCCCGCCCGATCGTCGGGAGCGCGATCAGCACGATGTTCGTATCGATCGACGCCATCAGCGTCGCGATCGTGGTGTTCGACAGCACCCGCCACTTGTACTCCACCGTCACCTCCCCCGGCCCGCGCCGTCGGCCCGGCGCGCGGCGGGCGTGCGAAGGCGGTCGATCGGCATCGGGGCCGGCTACGCTCCGGGATCGGTCAGCCGAGCGACGAGCCGGGCGACTGCCCCTGCGCCATCTCGGTCGTCAGCCGGTCGATGTACTCACGGAAGATCGCGATCAGGTGTCGGGAGGAGATCACGCCGACGACCTGGTCGCCGGCGCGGACGACGAGCCGCCGCACCCCGAGCGTCGCCATCGTGCTCGCCACCTCGTCGGTCGGCGTCTCGGGCCCGACCGCCTGGACGTGAGGGGAGGCGATGGCGCTCACCGGCACCCGGCTCGGATCCGCGCCGGCCGCGACGATCTTCTCGAGAAAATCCCACTCGGTGACGATCCCCGAGATCGTGGACGGTCCTCCGCGGGTCGCGATGGCGTACCCCTTCCTCGCCGCGACCATCTTCTGCGCGCAGGTGAGCGCGTCGGTCCGTTCATCGATCGTGAGCAGCTGGGTGTCCATGATCTCCTTCGCGCGCCGGACCATGGGAGCGGAGACCGAACGCCGATTAAGACGGTGCCCGGGGGCGGCAGCGGCGCCTCCCCGGCCCCGATACCCTCGCCGCCCGAGCCCGCCACGGAGCTCGCCGCGCGTCGGCGGGGCGAGCCGGCGACGGGCCGCTCACCCGGCGGTCGCGTGGCCGGATTCGGCGAACGGGAGCGCGGACGGCGGCTCCACGATCGAGAGATCGATCCGAAGGACGTACCCTTCCTCGGACTCGACGACCGGGAAGCCGCTGTTGCGGACGACGTCGAGCATCGGCCGGTTCGTCGGCTGGACGTAGACGACGAACCGGTGCACCCCGCGGCCCCGCGCGATCTGGGCGAGCCAATGGAGCAGCACGGTCCCGATCCCGTAGCCGTGCCACGCGTCGCGGACCAGGAACGCCGCCTCGGCCGTGGAGGGATCGGCCCGGTCGAGGACGTACTCGCCCTGCCCCAGCACGCGCGGCCCGCCCTGGACGCCGCCGACCGCCAGCAGCGACACCCGGTCCTCGGCCGGGCTCCCGCGGAGCATCTCCTCGACCGCCGTCTCGGGTCGAGTTGCCGCGAAGTACCGCATCTCGAGCGAGTCGGTCGAGACGTGGGCCACGAAGTCCATCAGGTCGTTCCGGTCCGTGGGACGGACCGGGCGCACCCAGATCGGCGTGCCGTCACGCAGCGCCCCCGGCCCCTCGAGCTCCCAGTCGACGGGGCTCCCGGGAATCACGTCCTCCGACATCGGCCGATCCCCCGCTCAACGACTGCGCCGGGGGCCGCATGAATCCGAGGTCAACTCGCCTTGACGCCCCCCGCCGGCGGGGGCGGATCCGTCCTCCTACTCGAGCGTCGCCGGATGGGGCGCGTCGTTCGCGGCCCGAAGCGATCGCTGGGTGTACTCCTCGAGGGCGTGTGCCTGGTCGGCGTTCAACTGTGTCGCTGCCCAGCCCCAGTGCGCCGCGATCCGGTCTCCGGGAGCGAGACCGGGCAGCATGCGCGCGTCGTACGCGACCGAGCGGGCGCCGGGTTCGCCGAGGGCGAGGGCACCCGACCGGACGACCACCGACGGCTGACGCACCTCGAGGCGATCGGGGCCGACCGAACGGACCTCGGCGACCGCCGGCCGGCACGCCTCGATGTTCGGGACCGTCGTCTCGACGTGCCCAGTGACGGCTCCCGCCCCGACATACGTCACGTGGAAGACGTGGTGCGGGAGCGCGCCCGCCGGGAGGTTCGACTCGCGCTCGCGGGCGACGAACTCCGGAAGGCCCCGTCGCTGGAGCGCCCGCAGGATCGGGGCGAACTCCGCGCGCCCGAACGCGTCCAGGAGCCGGTTGCCGATCCAGTACGCCTCGACGACCTCGAGGTCGAACGGGCGGAGCCCGTGCCGCTCGGCGATCGCCTCGAGGTACGGGTAGAGCGCTTCGAACTTCGACAGCGCCGCCTCCGCGGCGTCCCGGCCGCGGCCGTCGACGATCGCCCGGTAGAGGGTCGGCTCGGCGTCCGACGGACCGCAGTACTGGAGCCGGTTCGTGGCCAGGCTGAACCGGGCGGCGAGCTGGTACCCTTCCATCCTAGGCGTCGGCGGGAGGGGGCCCGACGGACCGGGGTCGTCCCGCGGCCGCCCACCAGCGGTCGATCGCGAGGATCACGGCGACTCCCGCGCCGATCGCCAGGGCCCCGAGGAGCGGCCCGTCGGCCACGCTCAGATGGCGGACCGCGACGCTCAGGAGCCAGGTCACGGGGTACCCGACGACCAGCACCGCGGTCGCCACGCCGAGGTCGACCCGAGCGAGCCCCGTGTACCACGTCGCGACGAACGCGGTGAGGAGGATGGCGCTGATCGCGACCCACTCCCACTCGACGCCGGTGAATCCGCGGACCGCGCCCCACTGCGCGGTCGCGGTGAGGTAGCCGACGAGCACGACGCCGCCGATCCCCATCCGACCGAGCGACACGACGGACGGCGCGAGGTCGGCGAGCGCCCGCTTCGAGACGGTGTACTCCCCCGCCCAGAGGACCGTCGCGGCGAGGACGTAGACGCTGCCGTCGGTCCAGACGACCGACGTGAGGGAGAGGAGGAGGTAGCCGCCGCCCAACAGGAGGGCGGCGCCGACGACGTACGCCGGGTGCAGCCGCTCGCGGAGGAAGACGACCGAGAACGCCGCGGCGAACAGGAACAGGGTGCGGTAGAGGAACGACGCCGTCGTCGCGCCGCCGGCGAGCGTCGCCAGCTCGAGCCCCCGGAAGAACAGGAGGAACGGCACCGAGCCGCCGATCACCCCGATCACCGTGAGCCGGATCCAATCGGAGGCGCGCAGGCGGCGGGACGCGCTCCCGTAGCGAAGAGCGAGGACGACGAACGGGACCAGCATGACCGCCACCAGGAGGTTCCGGACCGTCACGAACGCATCCGAGCTGGTGTTGCCGACCGCGTACGAGTTCACGAACGTGGAGAGCCCGCTCACGACGGCCGTCGTGAGGACGAGTC
>JASHXM010000013.1 GCA_030043545.1 Thermoplasmata archaeon
GGGAGCGACGTTCTCCTTCAACCTCTCGGACGGCGCGTACGACTTCGGCGTCGGAACTTCGGACAAGGAGTACCAGGGCCACGGCGGGACGTTCTCCGTGGAGGGAGGGGGCCGGCAGATCCCCCTCGCATTCTCGGCGGTCAAGTACATTATCACGTTCAACGAGACGGGTCTCCCGACGTCCACCAACTGGGCGGTCTCGCTCGGAGGGGGCACCGCCAACTCCACGTCGCCGTCGGTAGTGTTCGTAGAGTTCAACGGGTCGTACGGGTTCACGGTCGTGCTTGCGAATTTTTCCGCCTCGCCCTCCAGCGGGGTGATCAACGTGGACGGATCGAACGTCAGTCAGACGATCTCCTTTCAGCCCCTCCCGGGTCCCGGGTCGGCCCGGTCCTCGGATCCGGTCCCGAGGGCCGAACCGTCCCTCCGCACCGGGTGACCGGCGCGACGGGCCGACCGATACCGATGCCCTCCGAGGGTTCCGCCGAGACGCTCCCGAGTCTGGGAGGCGAGCGCCGACGTGCCGGGTCCCGATCGGCCTTCGCTGGAAGCTGAGTGGAACCCGGTGGACCCTCGCCCGGGTCGCGATGCAGCGGGGTCAGCCGAACAGGCGGAACGCCCCCGGGAGACTCTCCTCCGCGGTCAGGCGCGCGACGCGCCCGTTCGAGAAGCGGACGATCACTTCCGCCCGGGGCGCATAGTCGAGCAGCAGCTGACGGCAGTTGCCGCACGGAGAGAGTACCTGCATCCGGCGTCCCCGGCCCGCGACGGCGACCATGGACGTGAGGTCGGGGTCCCCCGCGGTGATCGCGGCCCCGATCGCCACCGGCTCGGCGCACGGCCCGTGGATCCCCTCGACGCACAGCCCCACATAGACCCGGCCCGAGCGGGCTCGCACGGCGGCCGCCACGGTATGGTGATGCGCTCGGAAACCGCGCCGGAGCGTTGCACGCGCGGTCTCGATCAAGGCTCGATCGGCGGCTCGAAGCGGTCGTCCGACGGTCACGGTCGCGGGCTCACGCTCCCCGAGTATACCACGGCTTCACCTGGGCGATCCCGACCGGATTCGACCCCTCGGAACCTCAGCGCCGACGGGGAGCCGATCGGACGTCGATCGGCCGCTGCCCGGCGTTGGCGACCTAAGGAAGCACCGCGTCGCAGACCGGGCAGGAGTGGCTCGACTCGCCGGAGATCTCGTTCCCGCACGAGGGACAGACGCGGCTCCCCGGGTCGCCGACCTTCCCGAACCACGTGGCCAGACCGAGGACCAGGAACAGCACGATCAAGATCCCGCGAAGGATCTCGAGAAGCGTCGCGTCGACGATGAGTTGGGAGACGGTCGGTCGGGGGGCGAACAGGAAGCTGACGAGCACGAGCCCGGCGCACCCGAGGAGGAGCAGGACCAGGGTCCGCCGTCGAGCGGGGCTCACCTTCGTACCTCCGAGCCGCACCCACCGTTGGAGACAGAGCCAGTTACGCAGTGCGAAGAACAGGATATAGGTGTTCGACGGCTGTATCCCACGATGACCGCCGCGGCTCGAGTCACTCGATCGGGTCCGCGGCGCCGATCGCTCGGTACGTTTCTAGCCGGCGGCGGCGTGGGTGCCCTGATCGTGGTCAGCGTGCTGTTGGTCCTGGGGATCCCACTCACGCACCCTTCCTCGGCGGGCCAGGTCGAGATCGGCACGCTTTGGATGAACTACACCTACGCGACCTCGCCCCCCGCGAACGACCCTGAACCGCTCAACGAGTTCTATCAGAACGTCGTCACGGTCGGAACGGCGGGCGCCGGTTTCGGGGTGCTGATGTCCCCCTACGACAACTCCAGCGTCAGCTGCACCCTTTGGTCCGTTTCGGTCCTGGCCCCGTTCGCTCTCGTCTCGGTCGTGGTTCTGGACGAACCGGGGGTGGGTCCGGTCGATCGGCTCCTGCCCGTCACCCTTCCCGCCGCCGAGAACGGGACGTCCGAGTTCGCCGATCTCTTGGTCACGATCGAACTTCCCGCACATCCGGGATCGTACAATCTGAATCTCCAGGGCGCCGCGACCTGCGCGTAGCGCTGGACCCGGAACGGCCCCGAACGGCAGGTCATCGGACCGATTGCGTCCGGCGGCACCTCGAGCTGGCAGTCGCTCGAGGGCCGGCCCGTTCCGATCCTTGAGAGTCCGAGCCAGGGTGGTGTGACCCGGAGGGTCACGGTCGAGCCTTCTCTCGGTGGTGCGCTCGTCGACGCGCGGGGGACGGACTCGGACGAGAAGGCGGCGAGCGGGGCCCGAGTCGCACGGGCGATGAGAGAAAGTCTTACCGTCCCACGACGGTAAGACTCTACCGGGCGCCGCCATAGCTCAGTCGGTAGAGCGGCTGATTTGTAATCAGCAGGTCGGGAGTTCGATTCTCTCTGGCGGCTCCCTGGCCGTGAGGGCCGGAGCACGGGGGGACAAATTGGGACAATTGTACGGTTTTCGGCAGGTCTTTAGGTCGGAAGTCGATGATTGTCGAAGTTGGCGCTCTCCCTCCTTCGGCTCGAGAACCCAGCGCGTTCCCCGGCCCCGCGTCCGAATGGGCCGCGTGTAACCGGCGCTCATGCGTGTCACCGACGAAGAGCCCGGCGCGAGCTCTGGGTCTCGGCCTGCTCCATCCTGTTGGCTGCGATCGTGGTCATGGAGGCCGTTCCGTCCGCCGCGTCGGACGGCGGGCCGACTGGAGCGAGCCCCGACTCCTCGACCCCCGCGGTAGCCCCCGTCGAAACTTCTTCCGCGACTCCGGCAGCTTCGGCCGCGCCGGTACCCGGATTGGCCCACGCAGCCCCGGTCGCGAAACCCCGGAACGTGGCCGCGCTCTGCGCGGAAGGGGTCCCGCTGAACTGCACCGGCTACTCGGGCCCGACCCGCGGCCTACCCCCGACGTCCCAGAATGTTTCGCTCCCGAACGCCTCCAGCTCGGCCCCGAACGGAGCGGATCCCCCGTCCTCTTGGACGAACATTACGCCCACGACGAACCCGACGGGCGTCGAGCAGGCCGCGATGGCGTACTATCCCACGGACCACGAGGTGATCCTGTTCGGCGGGTACACTTACGCCAACGGCTGGGCGCGGGACACATGGGCGTTCGCGGACGGGGCCTGGACCCCGGTGATCCTCAACAAGTCCTGCACCGCGACGACCTGCCCTTCGCCCCGCGGGGGGGCGATGATGGCATTCGATCCGGCGCGCGACGCGCTGGTGCTGTTCGGCGGCTACAATTCGACCGTCTTCAGCCGCGGGATCATCTTCGACGACACCTGGCTGTTCCAGAACGGTACTTGGTCAAACATCACGGCGACCGCCGGAACTCCACCCTCCCCGAGGTTCGCGGGAGCGATGGTGTACGACCCGTCGGACAACTACGACCTCCTCTTCGGCGGGTCGACCGGGTTCGGTTCCCCGCTCGGGGACACGTGGGCGTTCGCCGACGGAACCTGGGAGAACCTCACCTCGGCCTCGTGGTCGGTCACGGGGTCGCCTCCGACCGAGCCGTACCCCCGCTCCGATGCGGCGATCGCGAACTCGCCGAGCGGCTGGGTGCTGATGTACGGAGGCATCTCCGGCACGACCTACGTCGAGAACGCCTGCGATGACGGAGTGGAGAACGGGGCCGGCGAGCAGGGGATCGCCTGGTGGTTCCACGACGGCGCCTGGACCGAGCAGGCCGGCTACGGGGACACCGAAACGGGGCCGTGCATGCCGATCATCAAGCGGCCCGAGTCGAGCGCGCTCCAAAGCACGACCGGGCCCGAGGCGGGGACGCCGATCGCCAACCCGCCGTGCGGCCGGATCGAGGCCGCCCTCGGCTGGAGCCCCAAGAACAACCGGTTCGTCCTCTACGGCGGCTACGGGCCGAGCCACCAGGCCCAGTTGAGCAACTGCAGCGGGACGAACGAGTACCTCGCGGACACGTGGCTGTACAACGCCGCCGCCGGCGGCGGCTTCTCGTGGATCAACGTCACGAAGACCGGCACTCAGGGCGCGAAGGAGATGACCGGCTACGCGGCCGACTTCTCCGATGGCTACTTCGAGACGTTCGGCGGGACGAACGGCCCGGCGGTCTACGACACGACCTGGAGGTTCTTTGAGCCGGTGCACGTTCGCCTCACCGGTCCGGGCGGCATCGACACCGGCGGGATCCAACTCACGCATACGCCGTTCACGACCGTCGCGTTCGGCGGCTCGGGCGACCTCGTCGAACACTTCGCGCTCAAGGAGGAGCGGAACGGTCACGCGCTCAAGGGGAGCGCCGGCTGCGCGCAGCTCGCGAGCACGGCGTCGTTCGACGTGCCGTACAACGGGACGACGGTCATCGGGTGCTCTCCGAACCCGTCGAACTTCAACGTCTTCAAGCTCACCGTGTTCGTGTCGGACGCGCTCAACGCGAGTCCGGCGGCGACCGCCGAGGCGAACTGGACGTTCACGGTCTCGCCGCCGTCGACGATCTGGATCCAATCGGAGTACATCACCGACTTCTTCACCGGCCTCGACGTCACGGACCAATTCTGGCTCGACGCCGCCGTGAACCACGGGCCGGCCGTCTCGGTCTCCGCCACGATCGGGGGGACCCCGATCTCGTTCACGAAGAAGAGCGGGGACCTCTGGGAGGCGACGTACGACATGGGCTCGGTCGCCGCGGGGGCGAAAGTACGCGCCACGGCCCAGTTCGGCAACTGGACCCTCAACGCGACGTACACGCCGCAGATGATCGAGTCGCCCGGATGGCTCGCGTCGCTGCTCTCCCAAGGCGGTACCCCGAAGATCACCTCGTCGGGTCCGGGGCCGTACAACAAGACCTACACCGTCACCGAGGTCACCAGCTGGAACCTCGCGAGCGCGTTCTCGTTCCCGCTCGACATCCCGCTGATGAGCGGGCTCTACTCGATGATCCCGTCGTTCAATGTCACCTTCACCGGTACTTCGTCCGGCCACCTCTCCCTGACCGGGAACTATACGCTGAGCACTCCGTCGATCAACCTCGGCATCGCGTCGATCGACATCAACGCCTCCATCTCGGTCTCGGGTAATTTCGCCGTCGCGCCGACCGGGGCGGGCGTCAGCACGGTGCAGTGGGAGAGCGCGAGCCTCAAGCTCTCGCTCAAGGCCTCTGCGACGGCGAGCGTCCCGATCTACGGCTTCTCGATCCTCGGGGTCGACGTCGGCTTCTACCTCGACGTGACGATCGCCCCCGCGATCGCGCTCAAGATGGTCCTCGCCCCGACGACGAACCCGTCGCTCGAGGTGATCTCCGGCGTCGGGCTCGAGATCGCCAAGATCGTTGCCTCGTTCTCGTTCGCGATCTCGGCGTCCGTCAACTTCGGGATCGGGATCGCCTCGATCGGCCTCGGTCTCGGGCTCTCGGTGGCGCTCAACGTCGGGCTCGACCCGAGCGCCGGGATCCTCGCCGGCTGGGTGAACGGCTCGATCTTCGTCACCGCGTCATTCCTGTGGTGGTCCGACTCGTGGAACATCACCTCGGGCACGATCGCAACGATCGACCCCCCGACTCCGGCGGCGCGCGCCGACGCAGCGACGCCCGCCTACGACAACGGGACGACGAACCCGTGGCATCTTACCTCGCGCTACTTCGTCGGTCCGGGGTACGACGCGCCGGTCTGGGATCCCGCCACGAGCGCCGGGCCCGCGATCCTGGACGTCTACCCGACCGCGCAGCTCGCCGCCACGCCGGCGTTCAACGGCGCCTACCTGTTCTACTCCGACTACAACGCGAGTAACGTCGCCGAGTACG
The DNA here is from genome assembly GCA_030043545.1 of Thermoplasmata archaeon. Taxonomy (GTDB): domain Archaea; phylum Thermoplasmatota; class Thermoplasmata; order Lutacidiplasmatales; family UBA184; genus Lutacidiplasma. The sequence goes on from JASHXM010000013.1 coordinate 5,773, forward strand.
GCTACCCGATCGACGGCCTCTGGCTCAACGGCTCGTCGAACGTGGCGAAGGGGCTCCCACCCCCGCCCGATCCCGGCTACCTCCTGGAGCGCCCCGAGGCGCTCACTCTCTCGAACGGCACGCTGTACGTCCTCTGGTCCGGGCTGCCGTACTCCGAGGCGGACGACGCCTCCCCGCTCTCGTTCACGACGCTCGACCTCCAGGGCGGGTACTTCGATCCCGCGGACCACCTCTGGAGCGGGATCCACACCTGGACGACCTCCGGGATCGTCCAGTCGTACTCCCTCGACGCGGCCGGCAATCCCGGCACGATCGTCGCGCTGACCTCCGACCAGTTCCTCCTCGGGACCAAGACGCCGGAGCAGCTGCTCGAGTTCAGCCTCACGACCGGCGCGGAGGAGTCGGACGTCGCGACCTCGGGCTGGAGCGAGGTCGTCGCCTCGCGCGGCACGAGCGGCGACGCGGTCGTCGTCGACCTCGGCGGCAACTACTCGGTGATCGCGGCGGCGACCGGGGCCGCGGTGCCCATCCCGTACACGCCGCCGTCGGGCGACCGTCTGGTCGCCGCCACGTTCGTCCGCTCGACCTCCACCGAGCTCGCGCTGCTGTACCGCGGCCTCTCCTCCGCCGAGATCGTCCTTGTCGACCTCGCGACGTCGAAGACGCTCGCCGCGCCCGTACCGACCGATGTCTCCTCGATCGAGGCGTCGTACGACGCCGGGTCGTACTACGTGTTCGCCCAGGGGGGTGCCGGGATCGACGGCTGGTCGGAATCCGGGGGCGCGTTCGACCGGATCTACACGCTCAACCAGACCGACATCTCGGCGTTCGGGTTCGTCCACGTCGGCCGATCGATCGACGTCTACTACCTCGAGTCGAACGGGAACAGCACGGCTCCGCTCGACAACCTGGAGATCGCCGAGGTCGGGGTGGCGACGTCGAACGTCGAGCCGGACCCGGCGGCGAAGAGCGCCCCGTCGCCCTCGTCGGCCCCGAGCTACCTCTACCCTGCGATCCTCGGGGGGGCGGCCGCGGCGGTGGGTGGGCTGCTGGCGGTGGTGGCGATCCGGAGCCGGCCGCCCCGGGGTCCGGCACCCACGAGGGACACTCCGACCCAGGCAGCCCCGCCCTCGTCGCCGCCGGAGACCGCGGGAGGCACGGGATGATCCGCCGCGGCCGCTGGCTCGTCGGACTGCTGGCGTGCGTGGTCGGCGGACTGCTGTTGCTTCCGGCGTCGCCGTCCGTCACCATCGGCCGCGCTCCGGCCGATGTCGGCCTGACAGGCGGTTCGGCCGGGAAGCTCGTCGCCGTCCCGCCGGCGACCTCCGTCTCGCCCGCCGCGCCGCCGGTCACCACGTGGGCGAATGTCACGAGCTCCGCGGCCGGAGCGACTCCTCCGGGCTCGGAGAACGGGGCGATGGCGTACGATGCCACCGACCACGAGACCGTCCTGTTCGGCGGATGCACCGCGAACGTCTGCCCCGACAACTACACGTGGGTCTTCACCGGGGGGCGGTGGACGAACATCACCGACCCGCACGACGCGCCCCCGGCGCGGGACCTGGCGGGGTTCGCCTACGACCCGAACCTGGACGGGGTGCTCCTGTTCGGCGGAGACACCGGGACCGCCGCGCTCAACGACACGTGGCTGTTCTCGGGCGGGATCTGGTACGATCTCACCTCGGTCGGGGCGGCCCCCCCGGCCCGGATCGACCCGATGATGGCGTTCGACCCGGATCCCGAGGTGAACGGGACGTTCCTGTTCGGGGGGTGCGACGCCACCTGCTACAACGACACCTGGGCCTGGGAGGGGAGTGGGGGAGGCTGGGTGCGCCTGCACAGCTCGATCGCCCCGCCGGAAATGGAGGGCGGGATGATGGCGTTCGACCCGGTCTCGGACTACATGGTGCTGTTCGGCGGCGAGCTGTTCAAGCTGTGCGGGCTCGTGCCGTGCTCGACGATCTACTCCTCGACGTGGGAGTTCTACGGCGGGGAGTGGTGGCTGGCGAGCCCCACGGGAGGGACGCCCCCCGGACCGACCGGCGGCGAGATGACGTGGGATCCGAACGGCGAACGGCTGATCGTCTACGGCGGGGAGACCGCCGGCGGCGCGCTCCTCAACACGAGCTGGGATTTCTCCTCGAACGCCTGGCGGAACAACACGGGGAAGCACCCGCCTCCGGCGCGGACGGGGTACGCCGAGGGACCGGACTCTTCGGGGGTGCCCCCGATCATCTTCGGAGGCTACTCGACCGGGGACCCGTACCGGTCCGACACCTGGGTGTTCGAGCAACGGCCGACGGTCGCCCTCGCCGCCCCTTCGTCGACCGTCGAGGCGTCGACCCCGGTGACGTTCAACGTGACGACCGGCTACGGTACCCCTCCATACGTAGCGAACGTCTCGTTCGATGACGGGAGCTTCTCGTACCTAACGGGGGCCGGTCCCAAGTTCACCGCGGTGCACGTGTTCGCGAAGCCGGGGACGTACGTCGTCACCGTAAACGTCACGGACTCCCTGGGCGTGGTCTCGCCGACGCCGGCGACCGTCACGATCGCCGTCTCCGCCGCTCCCGCGGTGAGCGTGGCGGCCGAGCTGACGACCGGCGACGCCGGTTACCCCGGGACGTTCACGGCCGTCGGGAGTGCTCCCGGCGCGCCGTCGTTCACCTACCACTGGTCGTTCGACGACGGGACCCCGAACCAGACCGGGTCGCCGGTGACACACACGTTCGAGTCACCCGGGAGTTACAACATCACCGTCAACGCGACCGATTCGCTCGGCGGATACGCGGTGGAGACGCTCCCGTATCTCGTCGAGCAACCCCCGACGATCTTCGGGCTCTCCTCCCTCCCGAAGAGCCCCGGTGCCGGGGCGGCCGTCGGATTCGAAGCCGTCGTCCAGGGCGGGACACCGCCGTACTCGTACACCTGGTCGTTCGGCGACCGGCAGGGGTCGACGGCCTCCTCCCCGACCACGACGTTCGCGTCGTCGGGCAACTACACCGTCCAACTGTGGCTGAACGACTCGGACGGCGTCGAAGCCCACGCGGAGCGGCAGATCACGGTCGCGGCTCCGTCGTCCTCCTCCCCCGGGGCTCCCCCGCTCTGGTTCTGGGGGGGTCTGGGGGGCCTCGCCGCGGTCGCCGCGGTGGGGACGGTGCTCCTCCGGCGCCGGGCCGCGGTTCGACCCCCTCCCTAGCCCTCCGGGGCGCCAGCCGGCCCCCGTCGGGCCCCGCGGGCGAGAGAGAAAGCAGATA
>JASHXM010000113.1 GCA_030043545.1 Thermoplasmata archaeon
GGCCGGGCGCCGCCGGCGCCGTCTCGCCCGCCGTGCTCGACCGCGAGGAGACGGTCGTCCGCTGGCTCACCGGCCTCCTGGACCGGGTCAAGTCCGACCAGTTCGACCCCGCGTCGATGATCCAGGAGGTCCAGGAGCTGCAGCGCCAGCTGTACGACGAGCGGACGCGGCGCAAGACGCTCGAAGAGCAGGTCGAGCACGTGAAGCGCGGCTCGATCGCGGTGATCAAGTACGTCCGGTCGCGGGAAGCGAAGGAGAAGGAGGCCGCGGTCCGGGAGAAGGAGGAGGAGATCGGCGAGCTCCGGCAGCGCCTCGCCGCCCTCGGCGGCCCGGTCCCGCCGCGCGGCGCCGCCGCCGACGGCACGACCCCGGCGACGGCCCCCGGGGCGGCCCCGGCCGACGTCGAGGCCCGGCTCCGCGAGGAGTTCTCCGAGCGGGAACACGAGTACATCGAGCGCGAGACGGAGCTTCGTCGGCGGGTCGTCCAGCTCGAGGGGGACGTCCGACGCCTGACCGGCGAGTCGGAGCACGCCCGCGAGCGCGAGACGATCCAGCGCGGACCGGGCGGCGCGGCCGACCCGGAGCTCGACAAGAAGCTCGAGGAGCTCTCCCAGCGCCAGCGCGACCTCGTGACGCGCGAGAACGAGCTCCGCGCGAAGTTCGAGGAGATCCGGATCAACGCCGAGGAGGTCGAGCGCCGGCGGGCGCCGCTCGAGTTCAAGGAGCGGGAGCTCGCCGCCTACGATCAGCAGCTGCAGACCCGTCGCCAGGCGCTCGACATCGAGTCGCGCCGGGTCGAGGAGGTCCGTCGGGGCCTCGGCCCCGCCGGCGCGCCGGGCGCCGCGTCGGAGGCGCAGCGGATCGACGACCTCCGCCACGAGCTCGCCCAGAAGGAGACCGAGCTCAAGGCCCGGGAAGGGCAGCTCGCCGAGCGCCTCCAGGAGGTCGAGCGGATGTCCGGGAAGGCCGCCGAGGTCGAGGCGGACCGGATGCACCAGGAGACGGTCGCCGCGAGCGAGGCGTCGAAGGTGAAGAGCGGGGTCCGCCGCTTGGACGACCTCCTGTTCGGCGGCTTCCCGCCGGGCGCGCAGATCGTCGTCAACGGCCCGGCCCACACGGGGAAGGACGTCCTGGCGCGCCTCTTCTCGGTGGAGGGGCTCCGCGCCGGGATCCCGTCGATCTGGGTCGTGACGGACAAGACCCACCAGCAGGTGCGGGACGACCTCGCGTCGCTCTTCCCCGGATTCGCCGACGCCGAGAAGAACGGGATGCTTCGGTACGTCGACCTCTACTCGCGGTCGGTCGGCTCGACGACGTCGTCCGGTCCCGGCGTGCGCCTGCTCTCGTCGACGGACAAGGCGGTCCTCGACCAGATCGCCCAGTCGGTGAACGGCTTCGCCGAGGAGTTCAAGGAGAAGTTCTCGACGTACCGCCTCATCTTCGAGTCGGTGTCGACGATCACGGCGTACCTGGACGCCGCCGCGACGTTCCGGTTCCTCCAGCCGTTCACCGGCCGCCGGAAGCTCGAGAGCGCCGTCGGCTACTACGTCCTCGACAGCGGCATGCACTCCGAGTCGGACATGGAGACCCTCGAGCACATGGTCGACGGCTCGATCAACTTGAAGATCGAGCAGATGAAGACGTTCCTCGCCGTCCGCGGGATCGGCGAGGCGCAGGCGCGCAGCTGGGTCGGCTACTCGTTCACGAAGCGGTCGTTCAACCTGGGCTCGTTCAGTCTCGAGCACATCCGCTGAGCGGCGCCCCGGTCGGCGGCGCCGTACCAAGGGCTATGTACGACCCCGGGCGTCCGACCGGTCGCTAGGCTAGACCGGGGGGTTGGGCGTCCCCTTACACACCGAAACCGTCCTTAGCGGGGGTGACAGGCAGGAGCGGCGTCCGAACGAGTCGCGCGTCTCGCGTGGCTCCGCAGACGCTCCGTTCCGCCGGGCCGCGGGTCCCGCGACGGGTGCTCGGAGGAGCGCCCTAGCGGGTATCCATCACGGACATCGGGTCAGGTCCTGACGGGAGCAGCCTTACCGTGACCCGTCGACGCTGGCGGGGCGACGGGGCCGAGGGGTCCGCGAGGGTTCCGCGTGGCTCGTCCGGACGACAATCCTGCCGGCCTAGCACGGGGGTCCCCCACCCCCCCATTTCCAGTGGAACCTAGGGGAGGGGAGGCCACCCCTCCGGGACGGGATCGACGGCGTCGGCCTCGAGACGGCGGCGTCGGTCGGAGGGGATCGGGCTCTTCGTCCCGGTCCGGTAGTCGTACGTGACGACGACGGTCCGGCCCCGGGCGACCGGCGCGCCGGTCCGGGCGTCGTGGAACCGGTAGAGGAGGGTGAAGCTCGTGCGTCCGAGTGGGCGGGCCGGGGCGACCTCCCCGATCAGCTCGGCCCCGTACGCGACCGGAGCGAGGTAGCGGCACGTCGCTTCGGCGATGATGATGTCGAGTCCGGTCGGGTCGGTCCGGCCGGTGAGCGGGAGGTAGTAGTCGCACCGGAGCGTCTCCATCATCGGAAAGTACGCGGCGTGGTTCAAGTGGTTCAGGACGTCCAGGTCGTGGTACGGGACGAAGAACCGGCGTCGGACCGGCCACGGGTGGGCCTCCGGCATCGTGGGCGCGTCCATCCCGGGCGCCGCGAGTCGCCCGCTCCATATATCCGCGCGAACGACTGACGACGGGTCCACGGGAGCGCAGGGGATGGCGGCACCGGGCTCCACAGGAAGCGGAGGGGTGGGGGGGTCCCCGGCGCCGGGCGAGATGGCCGCCGCCGTCGGGCGCGTTCGCACGATCGTCCGCCGACACTCCGAGCGGTTCGAGCGGTCGATCCCGCTGATCGCGAGCGAGAACCTCCTCTCGCCGTACGCGAAGGAACTCCTGATCTCCGACCTCCACTCGCGATACGCCGAGGGGCTTCCGGGGGAGCGGTACTACGAGGGGAACGAGCAGGTCGACGAGGTCGAGACCCTCTGCCTCGAGCTCGCTCGTCGCCTGTTCCGCTGCTCGTTCGCCGACGTCCGGCCGACGTCGGGGACGGTCGCGAACCTCGCCGTCCTGAAGGCGCTCACCGAGCCCGGGGAGCTCGTCGGGACGAGCCGCCTCGCCGACGGCGCGCACATCTCCTCGGCCGCGTTCGGCGCGTTCGGCCTCCGCGGGGTGAAACCGGTCTACTACGCCTGGGACGCCGAGCGGATGACGATCGACGTCCCGCGCACCCGGGAGATCCTGCGGGCCGTCCGCCCGAAGACGTGCCTGTTCGGCCTCTCGCTGTTCCTCTTCCCGATGCCGATCGACGAGCTCCGCCCGACGCTCGAGGAGATCGGGGCGCGGGGGTGGTACGACGCCGCGCACGTCCTCGGGCTGATCGCCGGCGGCGAGTTCCAGGACCCGCTGCGCGAGGGGTGCTCGGTCGTGAGCGCCTCGACGCACAAGACGCTCCCCGGCCCGCAGCACGGGATCCTCCTCGGCGACGGACTCCCGCCCGAGCTCGCGCAGAAGCTCCAGTCGGGGGCGTTCCCCGGCGTGACGAGCAACCACCACCTCCACGCGATGGCCGCGCTCGCGGTGTCGCTCGCCGAGCATCTGGAGTTCGGGCGCGACTACGCGCATCGCACGGTCGAGAACGCCCGCGCGCTCGCGGGGGCGCTCCACGCGAAAGGGTTCGACGTCGTCGCCGCCGACTTGGGGTTCACGCGGTCGCACACGATCGCCGTCCGCGTCGAGCGCGAAGGCGGTGGCGAGGCGGTCGCCCGTCGGCTCGCCGACGCCGGGATCATCTCGAACAAGAACCTCCTGCCCGGCGACAAGAGCCCGAAGCACCCGGGCGGGATCCGGCTCGGGACCCCCGAGGTGACCCGCGTCGGCATGGGGCCGAAGGAGATGGAGCGGATCGCCGGCCTGTTCGACGACCTTCTCCACCGGGGCCGAACGACCGCGGAGGTCGCGGCCGCCGCCGCCGAGCTCAAGCGCGGGTTCACGACGGTCCGCTACTGCTTCGGCGCCGGCGAGGCCGCCTACCGGTACTACGACCTGGTCGGGCGCGATCCGAGCTAGCGGCCTACCCGTCGCCGTCCCGGTCCTCGAGGGCCGCGTCGCGGTCGCGGAGCCCGCGGTCGAACGCCTCCGGGTCGACCGTGACGGTCGGGGCGCTAGGCCGGGCGGTGGCGAGGCAGAAGCGGGCCCGCCCGTCGCCGCCGACCGTCGCCCCCAACGTCCCGTCGGCGACGAGCGACGCGATCCAGTCGGCGAGCGCGGGCGGCGCCGGCGACGGCCGCCACGTCGCCTCGATCTCGTCGATCCCGATCGCGCCGGCCCCCCGGACGATCTCGACGACCTGACCGCGCCCCTCCGCGACCGCGCGGAGCTCCGCGTCGGTCACCGCCGCCTCGGTCGGACGCCGGGCGCGACGCCGGAGCCCGACGACCGCCCCCCCGGCGGCCGCGACGGCGAGCCCGGCCCCCATGGCGATGCCGAGCGGGGAGGCCCGGGACGGGGCGGGGGGAGCCGGGATCTCGATCGGGCCGACCAGCACATCCCCGGCGGCGTCCTCGACGGTGACGTTCCCCGTCCCCCCGCCGGGCAGCGAATAGTTGACCCAGAACCCGGTGCCGCCCCCGGGGGCGGGGATCGACGCGACGACCGTCGTGAGGCTCCCCCCCGCCTCGCGCAGCCGGACG